>JAAVBM010000083.1 GCA_014803505.1 bacterium
AAATCCGCTTTTGATTTCGGTGCAAGCACACCCGCGGGAGAAAAACGCTCGTCATTAATTAGTATGGGGTTATCATCGCCCTCCCATTTGATAGAGTACGGCGGATTGGAAACAATCGCCTCAAATGGCTCATCATCCCAATGCAAAGGCTCTGTCAAAGTATCTCCATGACCAATACTGAATTTTTCATATCCGATATCATGCAGGAACATATTGATACGGCAAAGATTATATGTAGTAATATTGATTTCCTGTCCAAAAAATCCCTGACGCACATTTTCTTTTCCCAAAACTTTTGCAAATTTCAGCAAAAGCGATCCACTTCCACAAGCCGGATCATAAACCTTGTTTACCTCTTTCTTTCCCAATACAGTAATTCTTGTCAGAAGCTCTGAAACTTCCTGCGGCGTATAATACTCTCCACCACTCTTTCCTGCGTTAGAAGCGTACATACCCATTAAAAACTCATAAGCATCACCAAATGCATCAATGGTATTATCCTGATAATCCCCCAGCTTCATATCTGCAACACCATTCAGGAGTTTTACCAGTTTTTCATTTCTCTTAGCTACGGTGCCACCCAATTTATTGCTATTTACATCAATGTCATCAAATAATCCCTTAAAGTCATCCTCACTGTCATGCCCCTGTGCGGAACCTTCTATATTTCTAAATACGCTTTCCAAAGTTTCATTCAAATTTTCATTGTTTGGTGCTTTTTCTTTTACATTGCAGAATAGCTCACTGGGCAAAATAAAATATCCCTTTGACTGCACCAAGTCCTCCCTTGCTTCCTCTGCATCTTCATCATCTAACTTTGAATAATCAAAATTTTCGTTGCCAGCTTCCAACTCTCCTGCATTTACAAATTTAACAAAGTTCTCTGAAATATATCTATAAAACAGCATTCCTAACACATACTGCTTGAAATCCCAACCGTCTACGCTACCTCTAAGGTCGTTCGCCATATTCCATATGGTACGGTGAAGTTCATCTCTCTCTTGTTCTTTTTTGTTGTCAATCATTGGACAACCTCCTTGTATAATTTTCCAAATTAATTTTACTATAAAATACTCCAAATGTCATATTAATTCTTTTGAGATTTTTAAGTAAGTATGAAACACAAGATTTTACGAATTTTTTAGAAACATTATATTGGTACAAGCAACATACATGGTTTACTTCAAAGTATAAAAAGACTTCCGGGAAAAATCTCGGAAGCCTTAACTTGCTGAATAGATTGTAATGAATTCGATAGAATTCTATTTACTCAATGATAGTAGCAACACTGTACGAAACATCTGTCTACCACCCTTACGATTTTATGTGAGAAAAATCATGTTGTTATCACGGCAATCTGGGACGAATATTGACAACAATTGCTTTTGAAAACCCTTTTGTCCCTATTCTTTATTTTCAAAAAGCAGTCTTTGCACTTTTGCTAAAAGCTCGTCAGCTTCTATGTATTCTTGTAATTCATCTTTCGATACACTTTTCCTTTTATTATACAGTTGCTGTTTCTTTTCAATCAATTGCATTGCCTTATAAATCTCTCGCATAGGTCTTTTATTAAATTCGAAGCCTTTTTCAACCATGTATCGCCCGACATCTGTTTTTCCAATAATATTTCCATTGGTATCTCTTTCAAGATGATTGTCATAGTCATCAGATGCTGGATCCACAAAGCCTTCACCATTTACAAACTGTATGTTTTTATCTTTAGAAGGCCACTTAGATGCCTTTTTCCTGTTGCACTCATAGCAAGAATAGACTAAATTGTAATAATCTTCTTCTTTCTCTGGTGCATATTTTAATGGTATAAAATGATCTGTTTCAAATGCATTTTTGGTGACAGCTTCACTTTTACCACAATATCCGCATATTTCTGCAAAATCTTCTCGTAAAATATCTTTATATTTTCCATACGGACTTCTATGCTCAACCAGTGCTCTTCTTACAATCTTTTTTTCTCCATGTATTCGCAAGTTTGTCAACCCCTTATCACTTGTTCAATAATTCATCCAGTTTTCCCAATACTGCATCTAATGCATCGTCAACTTTTGTTTTCAAAAGCTGCGCCGAAATATCATCAACTTCCCCATATGATTTTAATATTTTGAAGACCGTTAGTAGTTCCTCTTCTTCCTCTGGCAAAATATTGCCTTCACTTTTTTTCTTATATAATTCAGTGTATTTAGAAATATACTTATTTTTATTCGTCTTAAAAACCTCGGTGGACTGTTTCAGCATATCACAAAACTCGTCAAATTCCGTTCCACTCTTATCCATAACACCTCTGTCAACAATACAATTTTTAACAACCGTATTTTCGTTCACCGAGGAATCGGTAAAACTGGTTAAGATTATACATGGAAGTCCCGGCAATTCATCATAAAGATATGAAAACAATTCCGTTCCCACATATTCATACTCTGCTTTCAGTTGATAATCTATTAACATACATTCAATATTGTTATCTACTATCCACTTTTTTACCGTAGCCATATCACCAACAGGTGCCACTATTAATTCAATATCACGTCTTTCTAAACGCTTAATGTAATCGGATATTAAATCATTTTCATCGTCTATATACCCAACTTTATACATACAATAATCCTCCAATCACTTCTTCAACGAGATTGTAGCATAAAATCCATCTTTTGTCTCTATATTCTTGCTCAAGTCAATCTTTCCTTTATAGTCTTGCACTGTGTTATTTACAATCCACATGCCCATTCCCGTTCCTACCAACTCACCGTCAGCGTCTCTCTTACTTGTCTCAAAAGCTTCCAATATTCTTTCCGGATTCTTTTTATATATATCAACTAAGCCCGCTCCTGTATCAGAATACTCAATCCATACATATTCTTCATCTTCAAAAATTGTTACTATTATTTCCCTCTCATTAGTTATTATACTGTCAAACGAAGCGACGCTGTTGGTTACCAGATTATTGATAATTGTCTCTATTTCATATGGAAAACACTTTAGCACAATTTCATCATTACTTAAATTCATATACTGGATATTTATTCTTTTATTCGCAAGAGTTTGATTCCATGAATCCGTTAAACCGGAAATAACCTTACCAATGTCAACCTTTCTTCTTTTTCGCTTATCGTTTTTTACAGACTCTATTGTAACTTGAAACCATGAATTGAATGCTTCTCTGACATCATTGGCCTGATTAATATATTCTGCCGCTTCGTCAATATCATGATATTGATCTATCGCCTCTTTTGCCATAACAATCTTCATATTTAACTTATGCGACAGCGTTTTAAATTCATGAATATAAGTGTTAGTAACAATACCTGTAGTCGCTAATGCACGAAGCATTTTTATTTCATTTTCCAACTCTTGAATTTCTTCATCTTTTTTATCTATGACTAATTGGGCAGCTCCAGCATCAACTCTTAAATCAGAGTCCATACTCTCTGCCCTAGCAGGCTTAACTACATTTTTTTCAGTTTCTTTTTTCTTTTCCGCTTTTTCCCTAATTTCTTTTTCAATATTCTCTGTTGGATGAGTCTTTTCGTAGTATGTATTCAATTTACGACAAACACTTTGTCTATCCTGCTCCAACAAACTAATCATTTTTTCAATAAATTCTTTTAAAAGACGGAATTCTTTGGTTTCAACAATACCTTCTCTATTGGATTGATCCGGTAAGGAAATATTCATTCGAGATATAAATATTGAGCCCATCATTTGCTCTGCACTTACTCTCCATATCCCACCACTACCAACGCCGGCCTGTGATCCAGTTTTCCTTCGTGCCAATTGTAGCCAATCAAATGCTGAAGATTTAGGATCTCCATAAGGCCTTACTCTAAAACTGTCACGATATATCTTGATACCCCCGAAAGTGTCCCTTATATCAATTCTCCCTGACACATCCTTTTGATAAAATCTCTCTCTATCCCTTTTTGTTGTCTGTAATTTAGAGAAATACAAAACTCCGCTAAATGAACCGAGCGAATTCACCTCTGATTCATTAACATCACCTACTATATCACTAAACTGACATTCTTTGACTATCGGCGCTCCATGAAAATATTTCTTTTCAGCCAAAAGATCCGCTTCTTTCAGAATATCATTTTCTTTTTCTCCAAAAACAAACTCATCTCTCCATATTTTATATACAACATCTTGCGCATTATCTTTATTCCTTACATCAAACTCTATTTTATAATCGAATGAAAATGAATCAATATTGCTTAATACTTCTGCATCTTTAATAGAAGATTCATTATCAAAACAATATATCTTATAAATTTCATTTAACTCATAAGGTATTAAACTTGATAGGTTCTCTTTCATATTTCTTATGAGTTTTTGATTCCACTGTTCATGTAAGCAGGTTAACTTAAATATTGTTCCATGCTTTCCCCATTTGTCATGAATTAATTTCACAACTTCTTTATTTGTACACTCCGAAATGAATTCTCCAAAAGAAATATCTATCTCGTCAATATCTGCATTGATCTCTGTTATATTTACCTCCCCTATAAACTCTGACCAATCGACTTTCCATAATATTTTTCTTTCACCATCTTGGATTCCCGTCAGCATTGTACACTGTTCTGCGATTCTATCCAAAGCAAATCTACCTATACCCTTAGCGCCGGTTTGGATTCTTCCAGATTCTGTTATATAATCAGATTTCTTGGAAGAACGCCCGATTGTCATCCAATGCTTAGTAATAACATCCAATGTCATACCCATTCCATTATCCATCAGATATAATGCATTTGAAACAGCATCAAAATAGAGAACACATATAGTAGCGTCTGCGTCATATGTGTTCTTGATTAATTCAATAACCGCACCATCTAATTTAGAAACATTTTCTCGTCCTATCAGCCTTGCTGTATAAGCATCTACGTTAAAAGGTACTTTTGCCATTGATATCCTCCTAGAATGTGTATTCTTTAATATCATTTACTGATATACGGTATGAGGTAGTAGTTGTTGGTGTCCCACGCTTTGTAACATAATCGAAAAAATCTTTACTCTCTAATATTTTCTTAGCATCACTCAATTTCAGTTTAGATCCACGTTGACATT
>JAAVBM010000084.1 GCA_014803505.1 bacterium
ACATTGAAGAAACCAGAGATAGTTATTTTGGAGTTTTCCTATCCTTATTGGAAGCAATCCCGGATACTTTAATTTATATTGAAAATTTTGAAAAAATAGATGCAAGTTCTATGTTCATTCTAGAACAATTATTTGAACATTTTGAGGAATTAGGGGTAAGTTATTTAATATCTTATGATAAAGATTTTGAACTGCATAAACAAGCTCATTTCTTATTAGCAAGACCATATTACACAGAAATAACTCTTAAGCCATCTTCTTTCCAAGAAATAATTGCTTCAGATATTAATTTCTATAAAAATATAATGACAGATTTTTACTTCCAAAGAATAGCAAAATATGCTTGTGGAAGTACTCTATTTTTAGATTTTGCAATTCAGTACCTATTAGAATGCGGAGTTTACTCTTACACAGAATACTCAATAGTAATGGTTAACCCTAAAACTATCATTATTCCATCAAGTTTAAGCCAATTAATAAAGAGAAGACTTAACTTGCTAAAAGATGATGCTCGCGCATTGAAATTTCTTGCAATGGCAGTTCTTTTAGGCACCAGAATTGATACTAAAACTATTGATTCCTTCGGATTTGCAAACTGGAAAACAATTGCTGATAAATTAGCTGAAATGGGTTATATTTACTTCTATAATGATTGTATGTATTTCTCTAATTACACCTTACTTAGAGAAAATATTCTTGAAGTAATAAAGGATGAAGATCTCAACCTTTTATCAAACGATTTATTCAATATTGCATTTGTAGATAATATGCCAAATCCTGTTAAAGCATTCTTATATGAACAATCTCAAAATCATGAGAAAGTTATCTTTGAATGGGAAAAATTAGCAAATATAAATCTTTCTATGGGTGATTTTGCTTCATATTTAAATTGCTCTGCACAAATCGTTAAATGCCTGGAAAAATACTCAGCTCAATGGTCAGGTGATGAACTTGCTAAATACAAAGAAACTTTATACTCAAATATCTCAAACAATATGTTTGAATATAATCCTGAAGAAACCCGCGAAATTGCTGAAAAAACTTTAACAAATCTGCTAAAAACAGAAAACATTTCCAGCTACATAGAACTTTGCACAAAAATGGTTCAAGGAGCAATGTATCACGGAGAATACCTTTATGCTCTCAACTTAACACACAAAGTTCTTTCATTGATGGAAAATGTTTCAATGAATCCGACAGCTCCGAATTTCGACTTAAATTTCCTTATAATGTCAGTTATTCACGTAAAAATACTGTTTAATATAGGGGCTTTCAATGACTGTCTTGATATAGGATATAATGTACTCAATGTTTTAGATACTCAGAAAATTGATAACATAATTTATAAATCTATATCTAAAGAAGAATTTAGAGAATTAGTTAAAGAATGTATTGCCTGCATTGCGATCGCAAATGTTGTTTCATTGAATGAAGATGTTAGAGAATTCCTTGATATATCATCAAAATTATTCAATTTTATTCCTCAAGAATATAACATTTTTGTAGAATTGCAAAATTTTATTCAAGGTAAAAATGTTTCAGTATCCGAACATCTTGCAGGTAATAACATCTACACAATTACACTTTATCATATTATTAAAGCATTTATATCATTCAAAAATAAACCGAAAGAATTCGCGAAAGAAATATATAAAGCAAAACTTATGGCTAGAGAAACAGGTTTATACTCATTTGAATTATTTGCAGACCTGTTAATCGGATATTCTTATGCTAATTTGGGACAATTTAAAAAATCATCCTCAATATTATACAAAGTAGTTACTGAAGCCAAAGAAAAAGGTTTAAATGCAGTTATGCACATCGGCTGGTATATTATGAGCATTCTCAACCTTAACCAAGGTAAAATCGATATTGCATACGGAATCCTTAACAATTCTGATATCCAAATGGAGAAAAATGGCGGTATAAGTGATTACTTAGTAATGTTAAATAAAGTTAATATGTATAAAGTTTTAACATATGCATCAGAGCAAGATAAAGCCCAAATTTGTATGAATCAGGCAACTCAAATTGTTCAAAAATACGGTTTAAATTTCAATCTGAATATTGACATTCAAAAAATTATGATAGACAATCAAGTTAGCAGCAGAGTATCTGTTCAAACACAAACAGCAGAAATGCCGCAACCAAAAGAAGAGAGTTTATCAGAAAGGAAAAATATTCAAACTTCATCAGAAATTGATGAAGGGGATGGTAATATGATCAATCCCGAAGACTTTTTCTCATCATAATTAGTTCAGAAAGAGAGGAAAAATGAAGATTTTATTTGCGTCTGCTGAAGTTGCACCATTTTCTAAAGCAGGAGGTCTTGCTGATGTTGTCGGAAGTTTACCTAAAGAATTAGAAAAAGATGCAGAAATCGCAATTTTCACGCCTCTCCACGGTTGTATTGATAAAGAAAAATACGATATTGAAGAAATTGAAAATTCTGAAATATGGCTAACCTTTGGCTGGCAATCACACAAATTCAATCTTTATAAAACAAAACTACCGGGAACAAAGATAAATGTATTCTTTGTAAAAAATGACTGGTATTTTTCTTGTTTCAAAGAAGTTTATCCTAAATATCTGGATCCGCGTTATGAACACGAAAGATACATTTCATTTTCTCTTGCAGTTATGGAATACGCTAAAGCTCTAAATTTCAGAGCCGACGTAATCCACGCAAACGATTGGCACACAGCAATGATTCCAATGTATTTGCACTCAAATTACAAATTTGACGAATTTTGGAAAGATACAAAATGCGTATTTGAGATACACAATCTTGCTTATCAGGGAATATGGTTCCAAGACGTTCTTGATTTTGCGAACATGAGAAAAGATATTGTTTATAACCAATGGGGTTGTGAACATTATGACCGCGTAAACTGGATGAAAGGTGCAATCCAATATTCAGACAGAGTTGTTGCAGTTTCTCCTACATATTCAAGAGAAATTTTAGGCTCCGAATATGGTGAAAACATGGATTATACACTTAGAGGAGTTCAATATAAATTAAGAGGAATCCTTAACGGAATTGACTATACTGTATTTGATCCTAAAAAAGACAAAACTTTAGTTAAAAATTACGATTCAAAAAAACTAAAAAATAAAGAAGAAAATAAAAAAGCATTATGCAAATTCTTCGGATTAGAATACAATCCGGACAGACCTTTAATAGGTTTTGTTTCAAGACTTGTTGACCAAAAAGGTATAGACTTAATCAGGGATATGCAATATGAATTACAAAACTTAAATGCAGATTTTGTATTTATGGGAAGCGGAGATAAAAATTACGAAAACCTATTCATATGGTTATCAAATAATACTCCAAATATAAGAACTTACGTCGGCTATGACGCAAAACTTGCAAACCTTGTCTATGCAGGAAGTGACTTCTTCTTAATGCCATCAAAATTTGAACCTTGCGGCTTAAGTCAATTGATAGCAATGCGATACGGGTCATTGCCTATTGTAAGAGCAACAGGAGGCTTGGAAGACACAGTAACAGGATATCCGCTCGACAATTCTAACGGATTCAAATTCTGGTCATATAACGGATGGGATATGCTAAATGCTATAAAATGCGCATTATACGTATATACAGATAAATACGTTATGGATGCAATGAGAAAATCTGCAATGGAAGCTGATTTTTCTTGGAAACGCAGTTCAGCCGAATATATGCAAATGTACCGAGAAATTACAGGCAAAAATTAGTTTATATCAACAACACTAACACCATCGCCGCCTTCAGAATCTTCACCAACTCTGAACTTGGCAACATAAGGTGATGTCTTTAAAAAATCTCTAACAGCTTGTTTTAGAGCACCTGTACCATGCCCGTGCACGATATAAACAGGAGTGAGATTTGCTAAACTTGCCTGATCCAAATAATTTTCAACAGCATCAAGAGCTTCTTCAACTCTATAACCGCGTAAATCTAGAGTTTGCGACATTTCGTAGCGTTTAAGTTCAAATCTGTTAAAAGATGTTCCCGGAATTTTTAACTTTGTAGGTTCTTTATAATTTTCATCCAGAACCGCCAATTCATCTTTTTTAACTTTCATTTTCATTGCGCCCATATCGACAAAAAGTCGTTTATTCTTATCAGGCAATGATAATATAGTAACTTTTTGGTTTAAATTTTTAACCATTACAACATCACCGACAACAACCTTATCCCAGTCTATTTCAAGGTATTTTTGTTTATCTGTAACCTTATCGATTTCATCTCTAAATCCGGTTTCCAGTTTTGCAAGACGGGAATATGCTCGGCGGGCAATCTTTTCGGATTTTTCTCTACGCAACTCATCAAGAATTTCTTTTATTTCAGCCCTTGCTTCCATCATTTCAATATCAAATTTGTTTTTGATATTTTTAATAGTTTTTTTCTTATCCTTTTTAACTTGATTAAGATTTTCTTCGTATTCTTTTTTTATTTCAAGGGAAGATTCTTTAATTTCTTGTGCTTCTTCAAGATTTTTAGAAAGTTCCTGATGGGTTTCCTGAAGCTTTTCAACAACGGCTACCGTAGGGTCTTTTTGAGTAATAAGAGTTGTTTTAGCTTTTTCAACAATATCTTTATCTAACCCCAAATTCGAAGCAATTGAAATTGCATTACTTAATCCCGGAATACCTATGAGTAACTTATAGGTAGGTTTAAGGGTTTCTGTATTAAATTCAACAGAAGCATTTTTGAAAAATTTATTTGAATATTCAAGAGCTTTTAGTTCGCCATAATGCGTTGTAACTACACTGGTAACCTGTTTTTGTTCCAGTTTTTCTAATATTCCGTGAGCTAAAACTGCACCTTCAACAGGATCTGTACCTGCACAAACTTCATCTAACAACACAAAAGATTCTTCATTACTTTGTTTTAGTATCTCTATTATATTTGTCATATGAGATGAAAAAGTAGAAAGGCTTTGCAATATACTTTGCGCATCACCAATATCAGCAAAAACATTTTTGAACGGGTACAATTTTGCATATGTACAAGGTAAAAACATGCCAGCTCTTGCCATTAGTATAAATAAACCTATAGTCTTTAATGTAACAGTTTTACCACCTGTATTTGAGCCAGTAATAATCACAGATTTGTAATCCTTACCGATTTCAAAATTATTAGCCACAACATCCTCAGATATTTGCAACAACAAAGGATGTTTCATATTTTCAAAATATATGTATTTTTCATCTGTTAATTCAGGTTCTACTGCCTGCAATTTAACAGCGTAACGAGCTTTTGCAAAATGAAAATCAATCTCGGACATAATATTTTCACATCGTTCTAACTCTGGCATATATTCTTTAACTAAGTTAGTCAACTCGACAAGAATTTTTATACATTCAGCATGAATCTTTGATTTTACTTCTCGAATCTTATTGTTTAATGGTACCAACTGTGCCGGCTCAATATAAAAAGTTTTCGCTGAAGATGATACATCATGAACAATTCCTGGTACTTTTGTTTTATTAGAAGCCATAACCTGAAATACAATTCTATCATCACGTTGCGTATATATATTTTCTTGCAAGTATTTAGAGAAATTAGGATTGTTCATTAGAGAACTTATTTGATCTCTAATATTTTGCTCCGTATCACGTAATGATGAATATAATCCTTTTAATTCAGGTGTTGCATTTTGTCTGATATTTAAATTATCATCAAACGTTTCAAAAATTTTATCTTCCAAATCTTTATCCGCAACAAGACCTTCTGCTAATTCCTTTAATAGAAATTCTTCATCTGAATTTTCAAAAATAAATCGTTTTAAAAGTCTTGAAGACTTCATAGTTTTTGCAACATCGTTTAGTTCTTCTTCAGACAAATAAGAAATTGCAGAATTACTTTTAATTTTCGAAATTGAAGCTATAAATTCAGTTGGAGTATCTTTTGCATAATCAAGAATTTTTTTAGCTTCACGAGTTAATTCAATTTGCTGCTTAATTTTGGATACCTCGGCAAAAGCATTCAACCTAAGACAAAGAACTCTGCTTTGGGCAAATTTTGCATATTTAGAAAGTTCTTCTTGAATTTTATCAAATTCTAAGGTTATATTACTTTTTGATGTGATATCCATAATTTGATTCTAGTATAAAAGAATTTGATTGCAAATAATGTGTTTCTTAAGACAATTTATCATACTTGTAATTTTACGCTATAATCAAACTATGGTAAAAAGTGCATATATACATATTCCATTTTGCAAATCAAAATGTCATTATTGTTCATTTATTTCGTTCAACAAATTCGAATTAAAAGAAGAATATCTAAAATCTCTATCTAAAGAAATAGATTATTTTTATAATAAAGAGGTTTTAGACACTATTTACTTTGGTGGTGGAACTCCTTCATGTTTAACAGTTTCTGAACTCGAAAATATATTGAATAAATTAAACTTCAATAACTCAACCGAAATAACAATTGAATGCAATCCTGATGATTGTGATTATGAATATCTAAAAAGCCTTTTTGATACAGGGATAAACCGAATCAGTATGGGCTGCCAAACATTTAACGATGAAATATTAAAACAAATCAACCGCAGACATTCATCTTCTCAAGTATTTTCAGCAGTTGAAAATGCAAGAAAAGCAGGATTTAAAAATATAAGCTTAGACTTTATATATGGTCTGCCAAATCAAAATCTTCAAATGTTTCTTAAAGACTTAGAAAAAGCTACAGAACTGGGAATTCAACACATTTCACTGTATGGATTGAAACTGGAAGAAGGCTGTTATTTCTATAGAAATTTACCACAAAACCTTGCAGATGATGATGAACAAGCAGATATGTACCTTGAAGCCATAAACCTATTAACAAAACTCGGATATGAACACTATGAAATAAGTAACTTTTCACTTTCCGGTCATAATTCCAGACATAACCTGACATACTGGGATAACAAAGAATACTATGGATTTGGAGTTGCCGCTCACGGATATACAGATAATATCAGATACGGAAACAAAGACACTATTGAATCATATATAAAAACTCCAACTGAACACAAAAATTCGAAACTATTAACCAAACAAGAACAACTTGAAGAAGAAATTTTTCTGGGTTTACGAAAAATGGAAGGTATCGATATAAGTCACATAAATTCTAAATACAATATCGATTTTCAGAAAAAATACAACAATATACTAAATAAATATGCAACACTAAATCTTCTAAAAAAGACATCCAGAGGTTATAAATTCACCCCGAACGGAATTCTGGTAAGTAATGTTGTTCTTGCTGATTTCTTAGATTAAAACTCTTGAATAAATCTCATTTATATTTTGCAAGAAAGCTTGTTTATCAAATATTTTTTCAATTTCATCAATGCTTAAAAGTTCAATCACGTCTTTATCTTTTAATAAATTAGCTTTAAAATCGCCATGATTTTGAAAAGCATCTAAAGCATTTCTTTGAACTATTACATAAGCATCTTCACGGGTTAAACCTTTGGAAACAAGTGACAACAATACTTTCTGAGAAAATACAATACCTCCGAATTTATCAGTATTTTTAAGCATATTGTCTTTATGAACCACAATATTTTCCATAAGCCCGTTAAATCTATTTAGCATAAAATCAACCAAAATTAAGCTGTCAGGAAAAGTTATACGTTCTGCTGAACTATGAGAAATATCTCTTTCGTGCCACAATGGAATATTTTCCAACGCCACAATTGAATTTGCTCTAACAACACGAGCCAATCCGCATAAATTTTCGCTCAAAACAGGGTTTTTCTTATGAGGCATTGCTGATGAGCCTTTTTGACCTTTTCCAAAACCTTCTTCCAATTCCAAAACTTCTGTTTTTTGTAAATGTCTGATTTCAGTCGCAAACTGCTCTATCACACTGGCAATTAATGCTAATGACTGCATAAAGTATGCATGATAATCCCTTGCAATTACTTGAGTTGAAACTCTTGCAGGTTTCAAACCAAGATTTTCACAAGTAATTCTTTCAACTTCTGTAGAAATATTACTGTATGTTCCGACTGGACCTGAAATTTGTCCTACTCTTATTTGTTCCAATGCATGGATAAAATTATCTCTTTGACGCTCTAAAATATCAATCCAAGAACACATTTTCACCCCAAAAGTCATAACTTCGGCGTGAATTCCGTGAGAACGTCCTATACAAATTGTTTCTCGATGAAGATTTGCAAGATTTTTTAATGTTCCGATTGTTTTTTCTAAATCGTTAAGTATAAGCTTGCCACTATCTTGAATTTGCAAAGCAAAAGCCGTATCAATAACATCTGAACTGGTCAATCCAACGTGAACATAACGTCCTAAATCACCAAGACTCTCGTTAACACAGGTCAAAAATGCAATTACATCATGGCGAACTTCTTTTTCAATTTCATCAATTCTGGATACTGAAAAAGATGCCTTCTCTTTAATCTGTTTTACTGCTTCAGCAGAAAAAGTGCCCATTTGAGCATAAGCTTCACAAACCGCAAGTTCTACTTTTAAGTAATAATCGAATTTGGAATTTAAATCCCAAATCTTTGCCATTTCTTCTCTTGAATATCTTTCTATCATAGTCATATGATATCATGAATAATATTTTTTTTACTATATTAATAACATTGTATAAACTTTACCTTTACATAATGTAAAGGTATTTTGAAAATCCGGATATTTATGTTATTATCGTCATACAAATAATAGAATCACTTTTATAAGGGGAAAAATATGATTTCAGTAAACGATTTTAAAACAGGTTTAACACTAGAACTTGATAACGGCCTATGGTCAGTTGTTGAATTTTTACACGTTAAACCGGGTAAAGGTGCTGCATTCGTCAGATCAAAATTAAAAAACGTTATCACAGGACAAGTTGTTGAAAAAACATTCCGTGCCGGTGAAAAGGTTGCTAAAGCTACATTAGACAGACGCGAAATGCAATATCTATATAAAGAAGGTTCAGCTTACGTTATGATGGATAACGAAAGCTATGACCAAATGCACGTTGAAGAAGCTCAAATCGGCAGCGGTATTAAATACTTAAAAGAAAATATGAACGTTATGATTTTAATGCACGATGGCAAAATCATTGGTGTTGATATTCCTGCTCACGTAGAGTTAGAAGTTGTTGATACTCCTCCGGCTGAAAAAGGAAATACTGCTCAAGGCGGTACAAAACCTGCAACATTAGAAACAGGTGCTGTTGTTAACGTTCCTTTCTTCGTTGCTAACGGAGACGTTATCAGAGTTGATACCAGAACTAATGAATATTTGGACAGATGCTAGTCTAAATTTATATGAAAGGTAAAATATGAAATTTGAAACAGATTATATAGAAAAATTAGCAAAAGTTTTATCAGAAAACGGCTTGACTGAAATTTCTCTTGAAGATGGAGAACAAGCTATTACATTGAGAAAAGATGTTATCGTAACATCAGCTCCTCAAGCAGTAGTTTCAACTCCTGTAGCAGCAGCTCCTGCTTCTGCTCCAACAGCTCCGGCAGCTGATAATACACCTGCTAAAAAAGGTACTCCAATCACTTCACCTATGGTTGGAACATTCTACAAATCACCTTCTCCGGATGCAGATCCGTTTGTTACAGAAGGTTCTGCTATTAAACAAGGTGACGTTGTTTGTATAGTTGAAGCAATGAAAATGATGAACGAAATTAAAGCCGAAATTTCAGGTAAAGTCGTTGAAGTTTGTGTTGAAGACGGTCAACCTGTTGAATTTGGTCAAGTTCTCATGTATGTTGAGTAAGTAAATTTAAAATATAAGAAGTGAATGGATAAAACCGTTCACTTCTTACTTTGATAAGGGATTTTAAAATGTTTAGAAAAGTATTAATAGCAAACAGGGGAGAAATTGCAGTAAGAATTATTAGAGCGTGTAGAGAATTAGGTATTCCTACAGTTGCAATTTATTCACAAGCTGATGCAAACTCTCTTCACGTAAGACTTGCAACTGAAGCATACTGTATTGGACCTGCAAAGAGTGCTGACAGTTATCTAAGTATTCCTGCAATTATGTCTGCAGCAATGGTTTCAGGTGCTGATGCAATTCACCCGGGATACGGATTTATGTCTGAAAGAGCAGATTTCGTTGAAATTTGCGAACAACAAGGAATCAAATTTATTGGTCCGTCTTCTGAAGCTATGAGAAAAATGGGTGATAAAGCTACTGCCCGTAAAACAATGATTGAAAATGACGTACCTGTTACTCCTGGTACTGGAATTGTAAATACAGTAGAAGAAGTGCAAGAATTTGCAAACAGAGTAGGTTACCCTGTTATTTTAAAAGCAACAGCAGGTGGCGGCGGAAAAGGTATGAGAATTTGCCGTTCTGACGAAGATGTTCAATTAAATATGGAACTTTGCCAAGCTGAAGCTAAAAATTTCTTTGGTAATCCTGATGTTTATGCTGAAAAATATCTTGAAAACCCTCGTCATATTGAAGTACAAATCTTAGGTGACAGTTTTGGTAACGTAGTTCACTTAGGAGAAAGAGATTGTTCTATCCAAAGAAGACACCAAAAACTATTGGAAGAAGCTCCATCACCTGCAATTGATGAAGAAACAAGAAAAGAAATGGGTGCAGCTGCAGTAAGAGCAGCTAAAGCTATCAATTACGAAGGTGCAGGTACTTGCGAATTCTTACTTGACCACGACGGCAAATGGTACTTTATGGAAATGAATACTCGTATTCAAGTTGAACACTGTGTAACTGAAATGATTTCTCAAGTAGACCTTGTTCGAGAACAAATTCTTGTTGCAGCTGGTGAAAAATTAAGTTATACGCAAGATGATATCAAATTATACGGACATGCTATCGAATGTCGTATCAATGCTGAAAATCCAGCTAAAAACTTTATGCCAAATCCTGGAAAAATTTCAGGTTACCTTGCTCCTGGCGGTTTTGGTATCAGAGTAGATTCTCATGTTTATCAGGATTATGAAATTCCGCCATACTATGATTCAATGATTGGTAAATTGATTTGTTGGGGTAGAGATAGAAACGAAGCTCGCCGCAGAATGTATAGAGCATTGAAAGAATACGTTGTAACCGGTGTTGATACAACTATTCCTTTCCACCAAGCAATTATTGAAGATGAAGTATTTATGAGCGGTAAGTTTAACACAGGATTCATTGACGAATTCTACGAACGAAAAGGGCTTAATGAAGAATAACAAAACACAACCCTGAACTTAGTTTCAGGGTTATGTTTTATTGAGGCGAAATGACATATACATACCAAGATTCAGTAAAATTATTAACATCAGCTGGGAAATTCCGTATATCATTAGGATTGGATAGAATCTCAAAAATTTTGACGATTTTAGGAAATCCGCAAGATAAGCTTGATTGCATACATGTTGCAGGAACAAATGGTAAAGGCTCTGTATGTGCAATTTTATCAGCCATTTTGTCAACATCAGGTAAAAAAGTTGGACTATATACAAGTCCTCATTTATTTAAATATACTGAAAGGATTCAAATTAACAACGAACAAATTCCGGATAATATATTTGCTCAATACATATTTGAAGTATTAAATATAGCTGAACAAAATAGTATAGATTTAACAGAATTCGAGATTCTAACAGCCGCAATGTTTAAATATTTTGCGGATAATAATGTAGACGTAGTTGTGCTAGAAACAGGACTTGGCGGAAGATTTGATGCAACAAATGTTATAAAAAAGAATCTTTGTTCAATTATTACTCATATTGATTTTGACCATACAGAAAGACTTGGTAATACATTAGATAAAATAGCCTATGAAAAAGCCGGAATTATAAAACCTAATTGTCCTTGCATTGTATTTGAAGGTCGAGAAGTTTATCACGATGTTGCAGATAAAGAAAATGCAATGTTGACAGTTATTGCACCTTTTGTTAATACCGAAAACTTGGCTTTGAAAGGATTACATCAGCAAGAAAATCTTTCACTGGCTTTGGCCGCAATTGAGATGATTTTCCCTGAAATTTCACAATCAACTATTGATGACGGTTTAAAACAGGTTAAACATCCTTGCAGATTTCAATATATTCAAGACAAGAATTTGATTATAGACGGAGCACATAACCCTAATGGAATAGCTGCCCTTAAACAAAATCTTGACTTCTATTATCCAAACGAACAAAGAAGATTTATTTTCGGCTGCTTAAAAAACAAAGACTATAAACAAATGATAAATACTCTATTTGAAAATAGAGATGAAGTTTTATTTTATCATTTCAACCATGCCAATTCCTGCGAAGCCAAAGAATTGCAAGCTGTAACAAATATAAATGCTACAGAACTAACTCCAAACATGACAATCAATTTTAATGACGGAAAACTCAATATTATCTGCGGTTCGCTGTATATGATTTCTGAGTTGGCTGAAAATTTCAATATCGATATCTTTTAAAATCTATTTCAAATAATTTTTTAAAGATTCAATAGCCCTATTAGACATCAATTCGCCTTTGAGTTTTTTATTTTTACGTTCTTTTTTTGGAAGCTCAACAGGAGGAACAATTCCCCAATTTGAATTTATAGGCTGAAAATTTTCATGTTCCGGATTAGTTATATAGTGAGTTAAAGCACCAAGCATGGTATCTGTCGGCAACTCTAATAATGTTTCGTTACTAAGTAATTTTGCCATATTTATACCTGCTAAAAGTCCTGAAGCAATAGATTCGGTATAACCTTCAGTACCTGTTATTTGTCCTGCAAAAAATAAATCTTTTCTTGTTCTTGATTGAAGAGTCGGATTCAATAGGGTTGGTGAATTGATAAAAGTATTTCTATGCATTACCCCATATCTTACAATGTTTACATTTTCCAATCCCGGAATTGATTGAAGCAACTCTTTTTGACTGCCCCATTTAAGATTTGTTTGGAAACCTACAAGGTTAAATAGAGTTTTTGCAGAATTATCCTGCCTCAATTGAACAACAGCATAATTTTTCTCACCTGTACGTTTATCAACCAAACCTATAGGCTTCATCGGTCCAAATCTAAGAGTATCAACACCTCTAGAAGCAAGAACTTCTATCGGTAAACAACTTTCGAAAAACTTAGCACCTTTTTCAAAATCATGTTGTTCAATTCTTGGTGCATTTATCAAAATATTATAAAATTTTTCATACTGCTCCTTATTCATAGGGCAATTGATATAAGATGCTTCACCCTTATCATAACGACTTGCCCAAAATGCAGTATCAAAATCAATACTATCCATTTCAACAATCGGAGCTATTGCATCAAAGAAATGTAAATATTCACTCTGAGTAAATTCTTTAATCGCATTAGCGAATTCCGAACTGGTTAACGGACCGGAAGCGATTATTGTCGGAGTTTGCGGAATTTCCTTAACCTCTTCTCTTATCAAGTTTATATTCGGATTTTCTTCAATTTTCTTTGTAACAGTCCCTGAAAACAAATGTCTATCAATAGCAAGAGCATTACCGGCAGGTACCGAACATTCTTTTGCAATTTCAATTAATTCACCACCAAGAATTTCCATTTCATGCTTCAACAGTCCGCTTCCATTTGTAATATCATAAGAACCTAAACTGTTTGAGCATACAAATTCTGCACAATCCTCAGTAGTATGAGCTCCCGTTTTTTGCACAGGTCTCATCTCAAATAAATTAACTTTAAATCCTCTTTTTGCAAGCTGTAATGCAGCCTCTGAACCGGCTAAACCTGCACCTATTATATTCACTTCCATTCTTGTAGTTTAGCTAAGATATAACATTCTGTCAAACAACTTTTGTTTACTTATGTTACAGAATTGTTATAAATGTAGTAAAACGCTTGAAAATTAAAATCGGATTAAGTATAATGAGTACACTTGTTCTCAAGAATTGCAGAAATGTAAAACTTTTGAAACATTACCCAGAAAAATAGCAATTCATTTACTGTTGTTGTTTTTTTTAGTTTGTAGAAGATTTTTAAAATTGTAGGGATTATGTCAGTAAAACCAATTATAGCCAGTATAGATTCACATAAGAATAACAATGCGCAAAAAATACAAATCAGACAAAACGCGCAGCCCCAAGTATCAAAACAAAATGTACAAAATAACGTATCTTTCGGAAGCGGAAACATGATCGTTTCAATGATGGACTTTATTGAAGCCGGCGGTTATGCTGCTGCATTTATTATCCAAGACGGTCTTGGTTTTATTGCACCGCGTGTAGGAAAAGGTTTAGTACGTGGCGGAGAAGAAAAACTAGATAAAGATGGCAATCCTATTCTTGACAAAAATGGTAAGCCTCAACGCGAATTGAATTGGGCATATGCAAGAAAAGAAGGACTTAGAGAACTTATCACAGGTCCTAGTGCATTCTTAATACCTTATTTAATGCTAAAATACATCAGCAAAAAATCAGGTACAGGTAATAACGTTAAACTAAATTATCTTGATAGTTTATCTCCAACCTTTACTAAATTCGCAAAAGAAAATATTGAAGGAATAAAATCAGGAAACGCTAACAAAGCTAATTTCTATAAACACGTATTCTCTGATGTAATTGAAAATACAATAAATAAACATCCGGGAATGACTGAAGCTGACAAAATGACTAAGGCTGAAGTTTCTGCAAAAGCTGCAGAATTTACCAACAGACAACTTCAAATAGAAAATATTCTTTCCGATAAATCTTTAAATAAAAAAGCTCGCTCTCAAAAATTGAAAGAACTTGGCGGAAGCGTTGAAGATTTATTCATGCAATTGAAAAAAGAAAGAATTGGCGGAACTGTTAATGAATTATCTGTTCAGTTAGCTTCATCTAAAGGCGGATTCAAAGGTGGATCTATTGGCGAATTATTAAAAGCAATGGATGATTACTTTGGTGATGCTGTTAAAAATGTAAAAACCGCATTAACTAAAGATGCTTCTTCTAATATTGAAGATATCGTAAAACACTTCACTCATAGAAGAATGGGTACCAGATTTTTAACAAATTTAGGATTATTTGGTGCTGTTGCAGCATTTTATACACAAATCCCAAAACTTTATAACATGGGCTTGGAAGGTAATCCTGCATTAAAAGGAAGTAAAACTCAAACTACAGAAGTTCAAAAGGATACTCCGGAAGCTAAAAATGGAAAAGATGTATCATTTAGCGGTAACATGACTGGAGCTCTTGAAAGTATGGGCCAAAAAGTTTTCAACGGAAAACTTTCAAAATCTTTCTCTGATATGTTTGAATTAAACGGACCAATAATTTCGGGAACAGCAATGCCTGCATTATTATATGGATTCTGTATTCCTCCAAGATTAGCTCATGCTCAAGATAAATACGATTATGGTGAAATTGTTGTTCGTGATATGACAGCATTTACAGCTTTGCTTTTTGGAGCAAAAGCACTTGCCAGATTATTCTCTGACGGATTTACAAGAATTACAGGCTTGGCTTTGAATCACAAAGATATGGCTAATAGAAATGTATTCCAAAAAATTGGCGATTACTTGAATCCAAATGATAGAAGACACAGTGTTCTTTCAAGTCAACAACTAAATTCTAAATACACAAATATCGATAAATACAAAAACGGTGTAGACGGATTTATGGACTTCATTGAACAAAGCGGCGGTAATATCAAAAAAGCATTCGCTCAAGATTCTAAAATCAAAGAAACTGTTAATTCTATTGTTCAAGATGTTATTGGTAAATCTTACAACGAAGCTTCAGCTAAAGAAATTCGTCAAGCATTAAGTTCTGCAGCAAAAAAAGAAGATAAAAAACTAATCGATGAACTTTACAAGTTATTCAAATCTGAAAATGGCTTATTGAACAAAGCAAAAACTTGCAATTCAACATTTGGCTTCTTATCTACATTAGTACTTGTCCCAGGCTTGATTATATGGTTGACTGATTTCTGTGAAAAAATGACAGAACGCAGACAAAATCAAGAAGCTGAAGAAGCTAAAGCAAAATCATCAGAAACTGAAAATCGTGAAGTGTTAAAAAAACAGATGAGTATTAGTAGTTTACCATCAGGTAATACTCCATCTATGGCAGGATTTTTAAAATAAAAAGTAAAACCGAATCATATATAAATCAAATGCCGTTACTTTTAATAAAAGTAACGGCATTTTTACAATTATAATTAACTTATATCAATTATTCAGCATCTTCAATTAAAGCATTGATATCTGCAACCATAGCATCAGGATCAAAGCCATGAACTTTTGCACCAGCTTCAAGATTTTCAAATCTTGCAGCAGCACAACCTAAACATCCTAATCCATATTTATGGAAAATTTCAATACTTTCAGGATGTTTTTGTGCAATTTCTAAAATATTCATATCTTTTGTTACTTTTTCAGCCATAATATTATCTCCTTTTTGACTTTTCCGTCTTTACCATTAAAAACATTATACACAAAAAAAGAAGGAAGTGTTAATTATGGAACTACTAAAATTTTTTATCAAAGATGAAGTCCCAGCAGTAGGTTTGAGCAAATTCAAAAATCAAAAAGAAAAATTTTCATACTATAAACCATCAAAACCAAACTTTAACAAACCTATATTCAAACCAAATTACAGCAACAATTTCTTTTTAATATAAAAAATATTAAGAAATTTTAACATTCCTCTACTAATTTGTCAATTTTTGATTAAAAATATACTTTAATAAAGTATAGGGAAAAATTGGGGACAAATATGGGTTTAAGTATTGGAAAATATCTAGGACTAACAGCCGGAGTAAATAGCAAAACGATACAGCGTTCTACAAATGTAGAACAACCTAGATTTTCTAAAAATCTAATATCTAATATCACAGGAGAAAGAGCTCCGCAAGTGTTAGATACAGTACCAACAAGAGATGCTAACGGGAAACCGTTACTTGCAGGTTATGAAACTCCGACTTGGAGCTTAGTTTGTTAACTTAGCAAATCTAAATTACGCCCTTTATCCGAATTTGAAACATTCGGATGAAAAGGATTAAATCCGGATTTATTCATTTGATTAAGAAAATCAAACGAATTTTTTTGTGCAGCTTGTGAATTTCTTGTTTCAAACATATTCACAGGCTGAACTGCGTAAATATACGATCTTTTAACTTCATCAATAGCATTAAACATAATATTCTCTCTCTATAATATAAAGTTAAAGTAAACATTTAAATTTCAAAAAAAATGTAGATCGTTACAAATTTAACAATCTACACTTTTCAATATAAAAATTATTTTTTACTGGTCACTTTCATGATGATCAGAATCTTTCATTAACTTTGCAAAGTCAGACGGTTTGATACTTTGAACAAAACTCTTGAATTCTTCAGCTTCCTGAGCATCTTTAGCGCTATCAGTAGAAACCGAACCGTTAGAAAGAACATTAGCTGTAACATAAATTGGAGCTTCCACTCTAATTGCGATAGCAATGGCATCAGACGGTCTGGAATCTATTTCAATTTCATTACCATCTTTATCTTCTAAAAAGATAACCGCAAAATAAGTTTCTTTTTCTACATCATTAATTTCAACTTTAGAAATTTTATAACCTGTTTTCTCAATAATACTTATAACTAAATCATGTGTCATCGGACGAGTCACAGACAAGTTTTCAATTTTACGAATAATAGAACTGGCTTCAGCAGACCCAATCCAAATAGGAAGAGCTCTTCTATTTTCAATATCGTGAAGTACGACAATAGGGGAACCTGTTCTAGTATCAAGGGCAATGCCCATAACTTTCATTTCAATCATAATAACCTCACTTATAGAAATATTATAGCTTATAAAAATTTTTTTTAAATATCTTTTCAAAAAAAAATCTTTATGATACAATATAAAATGTAATCGAAGAGATTACCCGCTAAGGAAAAGTGGCCGAGTGGCTTAAGGCGGCACCCTGCTAAGGTGTTGTATGGGGTTACCTGTACCGTGGGTTCAAATCCCACCTTTTCCGAATTTTAAAGGATTTCAGAGGTTTTCTGAAATCCTTTTTTAATGTACATTTTTATAATCTATTAGAGATTTTTAGATGGCGGTTTCTATACCACAAACACCCGCACCATCAGCCCATAGAGGCGATTTTTTATTTTATGTTATATAAATTACATCATTCCGTGCATTTGAAGTGTATTTTGCTGGTTAATCAGATTGGTTTGATCAATAAACTGCAGATGATTTTGCTGATTAACCAGATCTTGGAATCTCAAATTATCTTGCAACACCTGTTCTTGAGCTATTTGGTTAGCAGAGTGGCTTCTCGCACGACCAAGTGCCAATAATACTGCTAATTTTTCACTAAATGTAGTATTCGCTTTAGGTTGTTTAGGCATTTTATCATCTTTTTTAGATTCTAATTCAAATACATCTGATGCTAACTGCCCATTTATAATAATTTTAGATGGGTCAAAGCCTTCTTCAATATAACTTTGCGCAACTTCTTTCAAATCTCCGCGCCCATCTGCCATTGTAACTATTTTCCCAGGCTTTCCATCATTATTTTCTCGCTCGTGAACAAAATAATCATTCGGGCGATAAGGATTTCCACCACCAATAACTAAAAAATTGTCTGTATTAAAAGCCATAATTCTACCACCTTTTCCACTTCTAATAATAATAAAACAATTTCTTTGAAAATTTTGCTAACTTGTAAAGATAAATTAATTTGTATTCGCTATTTTTGTGATATCTATAATTTCGTTTAAATAATATTTATTTTAGGAATTAAGGAGAAAGTTATGGCTACAGTTGAACCCATTAGAAGCAAAAAAGATATAAAAAAAATAGAACAACTTCTAGCAAATCAAAATGAACGCGACTTATTATTATTTATTCTTGGAATAAATTGCGGACTCAGAATTTCTGATATCTTATCTTTAAATATTGAAGACATTAAAAACAAAAATTATATTCAAATAACCGAAAAAAAGACCGGAAAATACAAAAAATTTCCCATCAATTCTAAACTAAAGCCAATGCTAAATAAATTTGCAAAAGGGCGCAGCGTAAATGAACCATTATTTAAATCTAAATTTAACAACAGATTAGATAGAACCGCAGCTTACAGAATAATACATAACGCCTGCAAACAAATAAAACTGGAAGGCAACATCGGAACCCATACGTTAAGAAAAACTTTCGGTTATCACCATTACAAAATGTTCAAAGATGTTGTAGTATTACAAAAAATCTTTAACCATTCAACTCCTCAAATAACCATGAGATACATAGGGATTGAGCAAGATGAAATCGACAAAATGTATTATAACTTTATTTTATAATACACGGAATCAGGATTATCTTACAAACTACACAACACCTTGAGCAATCATAGCTTTTGCCAGTTTGTGGAATGAGGCAATATTTGCACCTGCAACATAATTACCACTACAACCGTATTCATCAGCAGCTTTTCGACACGCATTGTAGATATTAACCATTATTTGTTCAAGCTTTGAATCAACTTCAACAAATGTATAATAATATCTCATACTGTTTTGTGACATTTCAATAGCAGAGGTTGCAACACCCCCTGCATTAGCCGCTTTAGCAGGAGCAACAAGAACACCTTTTTCAAGTAAATAATTAGTCGCTTCTTGGGTACAAGGCATATTTGCACCTTCGCCCACTGCAATCACTCCGTTTTCAACAAGAGTTTTAGCTGAATTAAGAGTTAGTTCGTTTTGAGTTGCACAAGGAAGAGCAATATCAGTTTTGATTTGCCAAATAGGAGAGTCTTCTCCAAATCTTTCAAAATACTGTGCATTAGGTCGAGAATTCAAATATTCTTTAATTCTACCTCGTTGAACTTCTTTAATTTGTTTAATCAAATCCAAATCAATACCGGCTTCATCATAAATACATCCGTTTGAATCGCTCATTGCAACAACTTTCGCACCATATTGAAAAGCTTTTTCGGCAGCATAAATTGCAACATTACCTGAGCCTGAAATTGTCACAGTTTTATCTGACAAATTATTACCGTGAGTTTTTAACATTTCACGCATAAAATAAACAAGTCCGTAACCTGTAGCTTCTTTTCTTGCAAGAGAACCGCCATAAACAATATCTTTACCTGTCAAAACTCCGCCTTCATAGGCTCCTCGAATCTTTTTATATTGACCAAATAAATATCCGACTTCTCTTGCTCCAACACCGATATCGCCGGCAGGAACATCAACATCTTGCCCAATATGTCTATAAAGTTCATTCATAAAACTTTGACAAAAATGCATAATTTCATTATCTGATTTACCTTTAGGATCAAAGTCACTTCCACCTTTCGCACCACCAATCGGCAAGCCTGTCAATGCATTTTTAAAAATTTGTTCAAACCCTAAGAATTTCATTATACTTTGGTTTACACTCGGGTGAAAACGAAGTCCGCCCTTATACGGACCAATAAGGGAACTGAACTGAACTCTATACCCGCGATTAACTTGAATTTTTCCATTATCATCAACCCATGGAACACGAAAAGTTATAACTCTTTCAGGCTCAACCATTCTTTCCAATATCGCATTTTGTTCATACTCAGGATGTGCCTTCAATACAGGTAGAATAGTAGCAAAAACTTCTCTTACAGCCTGCATAAATTCTGGTTCTGTAGAATTTTTTTGTTCTATTTCCAATAAAACTTTATTTAAATATTCACTCATTTATCAGCCTCGCATATCTATTATTTGATTAAAGGTAATATCTTTTCGTAATATTCATTATCTTCAGCCAAGAATTTATTATTAATTAATTCCTCTTTCATCTCTTTAACAGCATCAAAATACTGCGGCATTCTGGCAGTAACACCTTGATTATAAAGTCGTTTTGCCATGAGATAATTCAACAATTCTCTACGTTTTTGGTTTCCGTTATCACGGAAGAATTTAACCGCCATATATCGTTCGTCGAATTTCAATTCAACATCTCTATTTGAAAGCTCATTAGACAATGTCACAGATCTTATTTTTCTATCCCATTCATAGCAAACTCTCTCGATATAACAAACTTTATCCGCCCATGAAAGGATATATGGAGTCCACGATACATCTTCATATGATAACAACGGAATTGGATGAGATTTAACTAATTCAGCTTTATACATTTTATTCCATACTGCAACATTATTAAACTTCTCCGTGAAAATCAATTTCATATAATCTTCAACATCAAAAGCTTTATAAGGTTCAAAAGGTAAAGTATGTCGAACAAAATATCTATCATTATCAACTTTATACAATGTTCCAATAGCAATATCGGCATTCGTATTTTTTAGAGTTTTGTACATTGTACTGTAAGCAGTCGGACGAATCATATCATCACTGTCTATAAAGGCAATGTATTCACCCTGAACTTCTTTTATTCCGAAATTCCTTGCTTCAGCAGCTCCGCCATTTTGTTTAAATATTGTTTTAACAACATTTGGATATCTGTTCTTATACCAAGTTAGAATCTCGCGAGTATTATCTTTAGATCCGTCATCAACAAGAACTATTTCAACATCATCTAAATCACTGCCCAAAATTGTAGAAACACAGCGAGAAATAAAATTTTGTGCATTATAAGTAGGAATAACTACAGAAACTTTATAATTTTCAGAACCTACTTTTTGACAACGATTTTTAGAATCTTTAACACTAACCTTTTCTGATTCGGATGTATAAATTTTCTCTCCAAAAATTTTTTTATAACCTTTAATAGAGAATTTACCTTCAAAATAATCAATTAAATCAATATGCGCAAGACCATCTTCAATATCTTTATAGAATTCATCTTCTTTGAAAATTTCAAAGCCATCAACATCACCATCAAAAATCCAAGAAAGTGATATTTGATTTCCATAAGCTTCATTAACAGTTAAGTCAATTTTATCTGTTGTATAAGCCGAAATCTTGCATTTTGCAGATAATTCGTCGTCAAATGTTCTCTTATTATCAACCAATTTGTATGGCTTAACCTTAAATTCACAAACCTCGCCAAGAGTAATATTTTCAATCACAGCGGACTCTATTTCAGAACTCATAAAACCAACAAATTCATTTTTATCATTCTTTTTAAAAATTCGATAACCATCATATCCCGAAATTTTGTTCCAATACAGCGTGATTTTATAATTATTATTTAAAGCAAACATTTCCAAACTGCGAATATTTACTTCAACAGGCTCAGATTCTAATATACACTCATCATTACAAAAAGCTTTCAAACAGATTTTAGAAACACCATATGGAAGATATTCAATCTTATAAATATTATCTTTTACAACATCAATCAGCATTTCAACATTATCCACAATACGATAAATTTTATAGCAATTCGCATTTTGGATTTTATTCCAGTACAATTTTGCACAAGCTTTTTTGACTATCACTCCCGTATGAAATTTGGTTAAACTCTTTGCTCTATCCAACACAAATTTAATATTAGAAAACTGATAACTTTTAACCCCATTAAACAATTTAAAAGGTTTAATTTTCAACTCAGCATCAGGAGAAACTCCATATAATACCGCCTCATTTATTGATACTTCTTTGATAGAAGTAAAAACATTAGCCGACGTTTTGGAATATAAAACATACCCATCAGCATCATCTACAGGATTCCAATAAATATCTATTTGATTATCTTTAATTCGATAAATAACAGATTCCAAATCACAACTATCAATGGAGTTTTGCATATTCACTATTTTTTCCTAAAAGCTGTTCCTTAGCTTTAATATTAATCGCATTTTCATATTCTGTCAATATTTATAGCAAAATTAGATAAGCCAAAATAACAGGAAAAAAGTCTGATTCTATTTTTATTTTAACAAATATACTTTTTATATTATGAATGAAGTAAATGAATTATTAATTGCACTTGGAGAAAATATTCAACTAAAACCTGATCAATGGTCAATCGAACATATGTATTCTTCAGGCAATAAAAAATGGATAGCCAATATATTACCGGAACAATTACTAAAAAGAACAGTAAAAAATGCAATAGAGTCATTGATAACGTTATGTGAATGTAATGAATTTTATACAACATTTCCTGATAATATTGAAACCCCAAATTACGGAGATAAATGGGGAACTCTTGCTAATTATATAGAAATAAATAATAGAGCAATTGCCGAAATGTACGGAAATCAAACAAAAAACGGCATTTTAAGTTCAATAAAAATATTACCAGCAATACCACCATCCGCAAAAAGTTGGGCAAATTGCATAATTTTGTCACAAATTTTCCCTAATATATATGGTGACGGATACAATAAAGGACCTTTTGAAGAAAATTCCATATATGGCATAAAATTAAACGCTAATTACAGCGGAAATATTATAGATTATGATATTCAAGACAAAATTTCAGCAGAAAAGCAATTCAAAGCATTCAATCTGCTGGCTAATCTTCACGGACTTAAAACAGGATTCCGAACCGTAATCTCTGCCGATCAAATTAAAATTGCAAGTTCAACAGAAAATGATATTAATTTTCAATGGACAAATCCGGAGCATCAGGAATTATTTATAAATGAACACGTAAGACTAATCAATACCGGTTTTGAAGCAATATTTATTGACTCAGCCAAACATATTGGCGGTTACGAAATGGAAAACTATACAGGAGTAGGAGCACTCCCCGAATATGAACAGATGCAATACATAATTCACGAAATACGTAAACGCTCAGGCAATACCCACCTAAGTTTTGCAGGAGAAAAAAGTACAGGAGATTTTGCCAGATATGAAAATTTGGGACTAACTACAGGTACTGCATTTATAGAACCTGATAGTTATGAAGAAGTAAAATGTTGGTCTGAGAAATTAAAATATAATAAAATTTATACACCGGGAGTAGAAGTTTCAAACGACAATGATGAAGGAGGAAGAAGCTACGAAAGTCGACTTAACAGAATAAATTCTGTTCTATTCGGATATGAATACCCCAGTGATAAACTTCCAAGTTTTATGCAAATGGAAGACATATTTCCTCTAAGATACGATACCAGCACTCATCATTTAATGATGACAAATCCATCATATTCAATTAATAATACGCCGGAAAGTCATTGGGAAAATTTGTTTACAAAAGAAGATGGAAGAGTCTACAACTCAAAAGTAGCAGAGCTTTTTGTTCATGCACTAAACTTATAACCAATAATCTTACCAATCCGTTAAAACCGAAACATATAATATATCTCGGCTAATTATAAAAATCAAAGTCAAAATAAAGGAGTACAATGAATAAAATAAAAAAACTGTTTGGATTAAGAATAAAAGAATATCGTAAAGCAAAAAATCTAACACAAGCCAAACTGGCAGAACTTGCAAATGTCGATGACAAACACATAAGTTGTATAGAAAGCGGAAAAAATTTTCCTTCACCGGAACTACTGGATAGACTTGCAAAAGTATTAAATGTTGAGCCTAAAGATTTTTTCGAATTTTATCATCACCAAACCTCAACAGAATTAAAAGCAGATATTATGCAAATGTTAAATCAATTAGATGACGAAAAATTAGTCTTAGTATATAAATATATTCGAACATTCATATTAAACTAGCAAAACATTAACAATAGAAACAAACTCCTGTAAGAAATACAGGATATTTTATAATGAAAAAAAATAAAAAGACTTGATTTTTATTTTTTACGGAGCATAATAGAAATGTCGAGAGGGAAATTTCGATATGAAAACTAAATAACGCGGGATGGAGCAGCTTGGTAGCTCGTCGGGCTCATAACCCGAAGGTCGTTGGTTCAAATCCAGCTCCCGCAACCATTTACTAAAAGAGTTTCAACTTAGTTGAAACTCTTTTTTTATAACAATTAAACCGATTTAATTTCTCGTTTTTTCTTATTATTCATTGGATTCCAAATATCTTCCAAATTATTTTTTATAAGATTTTGATAAAATTTCTCTTTATACTCCAGCAAATCTAATTGTTTTTTAAGATTTTCCATCTGCTGCTCAGCTTTCAGCTTAGTATTACGAATAATCTCATATCGTTCTTGTATTGTTGAATCTCCAACAATACAAAGATCTATATATTTTTTTATAGATTTATTATCCGTACCAACCGAACGAAGACATTTAACTATGCGAACCCAAGCTAAATCATCTTCTGTAAATATACGATTATTATTGTTATCTCGTTTTACAAATGGGAAAAAACCGCTTTTTGCCCAAAATCTTAACGTGTGTTCAGAAACTTCCATCAGCTCTGCAACATCTTTGATTGTATACATTTGCAACCTCGCTTACTAACTCTGACTATATAGTATATAAAAAAAGGCTTAAAATAGAATTACTTCAAGCCTTTTTATATTCTATTTATAACAACTTAGAAATATCTTCTACAATAAGTTCTTTTGTCAAACGATAACGTTCATATAATTCATCCAAAGGAACTCTATCGGAAAATTCTTTTTTACCGCCAAAGTTTAAAACCTTCACATCAGAATTACCATAGAATCTTGCAATCTTTTCACCAAAACCGCCGTCTAATTGACCGTTTTCAAGAGTCACAACTACATTATGGTTTTGTTTTAAATCTTCAAGTAATTCTTCGTCAATACCGGTTATAAATCTTGGATTAATCACTGTCGCATCAATACCGAATTTTGATTTAAGTTCGTCTTTAACTAAATTCGCTAATCCTAAGAAATCTCCAAGTCCTAAAATCGCAACTTTTTCACCTTTTGACTCAACTTTGAACTTATTTAAAATTGAATAATCAGTAGTATCTTTAACTCCTGTTGAAATTAACTCACTGTTAGGTATACGTATTGCAACAGGGCGTTCTTTTTGTTTATAAGCGTATTCCAACATCGCAACACATTCTTCTTTTGTTGCTGGAGATAAGTAAACAATATTTGGAATATTACTTATTAAAGGAATATCAAAAGAACAAAGGTGAGTAGCATCAGCTCCCGACAATCCTCCCCAATATACAAGCATTGTAATAGGAGAATTATTCAAGGCTAAATCCTGTGACATTTGGTCGTAAGTTCTTTGAACAAATGAACTCATAACTGCAAAGAATGGATTTGCTCCACATTTTGCAAGAGCTGAGGAATATGCCACAGCATGTTCTTCAGCAATTCCGACATCAGAATATTGTTTTCCTAATTTTTCTCTAAAATCCTTAGTAAAACCAAAAACCCCAGGAGTGCCTGCATTTACTGCAATTACTGTTTTGTCTTCTGCAGCTTTATCCATTATGAATTTCTTCGTCAAAGATGTATAATTTTCTACTTCAACTTGAGCAGTAGAATCATCTTTTTTATCCAATGTTCCAGGAAGAATCCAGTGGAAAGCTTCTTTATTTTGTTCTGCAACATCAAGTCCATGTCCTTTTTCTGTATGCATATGAACTACAATCGGATGATCAATATCTTTTACTTTTTCAAAAGCTTTAATAAGCTCTTCAATATCATTACCTTTTTCAACATAAAGATAATCAAAACCTAAGGATTTAAAGAAATTACATTCAGCTTGTCCGTTTGTATCTCTCAAAAGCTTAAGATTGTCATACAAACCGCCGTAGTTTTCAGCAATTGACATTTCGTTATCGTTAACAAGAATAATAATATTACTACCCAAAATTGCTGCATTATCTAAGCCTTCAAGAGCTTCACCACCTGATAAAGAACCATCACCAATAAGCGCGATTACATTTCCTTTTTCTTCTTTCAAATCCCTTGCTTTTGCAACACCGGTTGCCAAACTTACAGAAGTTGAAGTATGACCAACCTTGAATAAATCGTGATTACTTTCTTCAGGGGCTGTATAACCGGTATAAACATGATATTTTTCAGGATTAGTAAAACCTTCTTTTCTACCTGTTAAAATTTTATGAGGATAACATTGATGGGAAACATCAAATACGATTTTATCAACAGGTGAATTAAAAACATAATGCATTGCTATTGTTGCTTCTACAATACCTAAATTCGGCCCCATATGACCACCGGTTGTATTAACTTTTTTTATAATAAGTTCTCTTATTTCATTAGATAGACTATTTAACTCTTCTAATGTAAGCTTTTTCAAATCATTTGGATTATTAACTTTATCTAAAATCATAAACTCTCCTTCTTTTTCTGAACTACATAAAAATAATATTACATTAGAGTAACTATCAGTCAAGCCCTAAAAATTTTATATGATATAATAAAAAAAAAGAAAAGGAGTTTTATATGGAAAATATTATATTTACAAGACGTTCAATAAGAAGATTTGAACCTGCACCTGTTGAATCAGAAAAAATTGAAAGAATTTTAAAAGCAGGTATGCAAGCACCGTCAGCACACAATCTTCAGCCTTGGGAATTTCTTGTTGTAACAGACCAAGAAAAACGAAATGCAATATCACAAATGAGTCCTTGGTCAGGTATGGTTGCAAAAGCTCCTGTTACAATTATTGTTGTAGGACACCAAGAAAATGAAAATGCTATGAAATTTTTACCGCAAGATTTAGGAGCTTGTACTCAAAACATTTTATTACAAATTGCTCAAGAAGGTCTTGGCGGCTGTTGGATGGGATTTTATCCTGATATGGAAAGAGTTGAAGCTGTTCGTAAATGCTTTAATATACCTCAAGACAGAATTCCGTTTTCTGTAATTGCATTAGGCTACAGTCAGGATGAAAACCGCTTTATAGACAGAAGCGATATGACAAAAGTTCACTATAATAATTGGTAATATTTATGTTCTTGGCAGATATTAAAAGTTTATTTAATGCTGATAAATCATCTCTAACAGCTAATAATATTTCAGATGATTTATTATATTCTTTTGATAAAGAAATCCAAAATTTAGCAGATAACAACAATATCTCACAAGAAGTTATTCATGTTTACAGCAAATTTGTATCAATGAAACAAGATGCGCCCGACAGCATGAAAAACACATTATTTATAACTATACGAAATTTTGCAAAAGAACAAACAGACAATCAAAAATATCTCGAAAGCTTAATTCTATACAGATTTTTGATTGTAAAATCAGAATTGATTCCTGACGATTATTTAACTATAGCTGAAAATCTCGCTAGACTTGAGATCAAAAATATTGCATTAGGTTTTGCAAATCTGTATGTAAAAAAAGAAACAAATAAAGCTTTAATGTTTATTTCTTTGGCTAATTTTTACAACCTTTTAATAAAGGACTATAAAACAGCCATAAAATATTATGAAAAATATCTGGAGATAGATAAAACAAAATCTGTTGTGTATACAATCACTGCCAATCTTTATGCTAAAGCTTACGGCGACGAAAGTATAAAAGAACAATTATCCTATTGGAAAAAAGCCTATAAACTAAAGCCTCACGACAGACTTATACTTCATGGACTGGCTTTTGGATATGAAAAACTTGGAGATAAAAATAAAGCCCTGCAATATTATAAAGAACTACTTCAAAATAATCCCACAAATATAGATTATTTTAATTATGGTGCATTTATGATAAGTTGTGGAGATTTCCAAGAAGGACATAAATATTTCCGTTACAGATTTTTAATAGATGACAATAATTATAAATATCCAATTCAATGTGATGATAATAAAAAATGGGATTTAGAAACAGATATTTCTGATAAAACATTACTTGTTCACTATGAACAAGGCTTTGGAGATACTATTATGTATTGCAGGTTTGTACCGCAATTGAAAAATTTTGCACAAAAAATCATTTTTGTTGTACAGGATAATTTGTTTGAATTGATTAAAAACTCACCTTTGATATCAAACGACATAGAAATAATTTCAGGAAATACTGACTTATCAAGTATAGAATACGATTATAATATGTCACTTTTAGATGCTCCATATGTGTTGAAAACCAAGACCTCAGATATTCCGTTTTGCGATAAGAATTACATAGATATCGATGGACAAAAAATTAAAGATTATGCAAAAAATTATATAACACCTTCTAGCAATCTAAAAATTGGAATCTCATACAACGGAGATAAAAATGCAAATTACAACGATAGAAATATCGATTTAAATAAGTTTAATTTACTAACCGATATAAATAATATAGATTTCTATTCACTTCAATACGATGAAGAAAGTCAAAACCCAAAAATAAAATCGCTGGGAAAAAGCTTCAAAAATTTTACAGATACTGCAGCCGCAATAAAAAATATGGATATAATAATATCTACAGACAACGTTATATTAAACCTTGCAGGAGCACTTGGAGTTAAAACAATAGGGCTATTTAACAAACAAACCAATTATAGATGGTTTAAAGGACTAAATACCCAAAACGCTCAAGATAAAAATAACGTTGGTTGGTATGAATCAATAAAGCCACTTCAAACAGATGTTCAAAACAATTGGACTCCAATATTTATAGAACTTATCAAGATTTTAACAGAAAATAAATAACTCCAATAATTCCCAGCTATTGTCTAGATTCCTTTACTTATAGCTGCTACATCTGTACGAGTTGTACCGCCTGCTTTACGTATTAAATTCAATTTTTCTTGAGTTGTTAATTGTTTTATTATTTTCTTTTCTAGAACTGTAGAAACCGTTGTTTCATGAGTCTCTTTTTGTTTTTCAACTTTTTCGCGTTTTGCCGGTAAAGCCGGAGTTGATTTAGCTGGTACGATTTTTTCAGTTGTTTGTTTTGTTGTCAAAACTTTATTAGGCACAGGAGCCAACACTTTTTCTGTTCCTTTAGAAGAACCGTCCTTACCCAAATTCCATTTTACCCCTGCAGTCAAAGCTACACCGGTTCTACCACCATTACGAACTGTTGCTTGACCATAAGCACTTAAATTATCATTCCATAATTTTTGTAAACCAATACCATATTCAATATATGGTTTTGTTGACATTTCAGGTAAGGCGATTCCATTCGCCATAGAATGAGTTTTATTCATAATATTCCATACCATACCAACTGTTGCATATGGCTGCCATCCGTTTTTGGTATTTCCAATAAAGCGTATGCTTGGATTTAATTGTAATGTATGGGTCGGATCATTATCTATTTTTACCCCACCTGAATTTGTATAATTAAGAGTGCTTATAAAATTATAACTCATTA
>JAAVBM010000085.1 GCA_014803505.1 bacterium
ATTATCTGTATTGACGGAGATATCACAGACCCGAACTCATTGGATAGCCTAAAGGAATATCCTTTTAAGACTCTTATCAACTGTGCGGCGTGCGTAAAACATTTTTCATCAGATGATACCCTTCAGAAGATTAATGTAGACGGTGTCAAAAATCTGATTGCGTTGTGCAGTGAACTGGACAGGAGACTGATTCAGATATCGACAGTCTCTGTTGCAGGAGAAGGAATGGGTGATAAACCCGGCGTGGACAGAGATCTTTGTGAGCATGAGCTGTATATTGGCCAGAGAATTGCAAATGAATATATCAGGACGAAATTCCTGGCGGAGCGTTATATACTGGAAGCCGTTCATGACGGACTGGATGCTAAAGTCATCCGTGTGGGAAATCTGATGAGTCGTAACTCGGATGGAGAATTCCAGATTAACTTCGTCACAAATGGATTCTTAAGGGGTGTGCGAGGATATGTGGCAGTTGGAATGTTCCCTGTAAGTGGTATGAATGAAAGCGCTGAATTTTCGCCTATTGATTCTACCGCGGAGGCAATTTTAAAGCTTGCGGTAACAGATAAGAATTTCACTGTTTATCATGCGTGCAACAGCCACCATATTTTTATGGGAGATTTGATTTATGCAATGAGGAATCACGGATTTGAGATTCAAATTGTAAGTGATGATCAGTTTGAACAGGCAGTCAATGATTATGCTGCAACCCATGAAGACAGCGAGGCGGTGTCCGGATTGATTGCATATGCTTCGAGAGACGGAGAACAGGTTTACACAGTCGGATATAAAAACCGGTTTACTACGGAGGTGTTGTACCGCCTGGGTTATAAATGGCCGATCACAGATGATAATTATCTGGAAAATGCCATTGATGCACTGGATAAACTGGGATTTTTCGGGTAGGGAAGCAGAGATGGTACACTTATATGCAGCGGATACCGCTAATCTGACGGACCCAAAAGAAAATCCTGCACTGTTGGATGAATTAAACACAGAAAGAAAATGCAAAATTATGAAATATCTTAAGGCGGAAGACAGAAAACGGAGCCTTGGGGCAGGTCTTTTATTAAACAGGATCTTGCCCCACTATGGGGCTTCACTCGCCGGAATCCAGTTAGGAGCAGATGGGAAACCGGAAGTGGAAGGAATATTTTTTAATCTGTCTCACTCCGGTCATATTGTCATCTGTGCAACAGCAGAGAAGGAAGTGGGCTGCGATGTGGAACAAATAGTGAAAGCTCCGGAAGGAGTGGCAGAGCGTTTTTTCCACCCCAGCGAATTTGCATATATAAATGCAGGCATAGGAGAGGAAAGAGAACACCGATTTTTCAGGATCTGGACAATGAAAGAAAGCTATATCAAGATGACAGGGGAAGGAATGAGCCTTGATTTTGACCGTTTTGAGTTGATTCTGAATTCTGAGAAATTAAAAGTACGTCGGGACAGTGAACTCATTTCATGTCACATTATGGAATATGACATTCCGGGATATAAAGTGTCCGTGTGCGCGAAGGAGGAAGAGTTTGCCGGAAACGTTGAGTATGTAAACCTTAGATGAGCGAGCAGTTATAATAAATAAAATATGTGAATAAAGCAGCACAAAATGCTTTGGAATGGAGGAGAAAAATGACGATTACAAAAAACGCAGAAAATGGAGTTCTTACATTGACGTTGGAGGGAAGGCTGGATACTAATACAGCCCCGGAACTGGAAAAGGAGATTGGTGCAGAGCTGACGGAAAATGTACAGACCCTGATTCTGGATTTAATAGACCTTGAATATATTTCATCTGCAGGACTGCGCGTTCTTTTGGCATCACAGAAAAAAATGAACAAGCAGGGAAATATGGTTGTAAAAAATGCAAATGACATGATCATGGACGTATTTCAAGTGACAGGATTTATAGATATTCTGACCATTGAATAGATAATGAAACTTAGCGGAGAAATGCCGAAATGAGCTTGAAATATAAAATCTTTTCCAAAGAAATTGTAAACAGCGGGAGGCAGCCGGAGCTGGATTTGGCGAAGGCAGTGCTGATATTCTGTCTGGCGCTGGTGCACTGCATTATAGAATGTACATCTAGCGAGCAGCTTGCTCATGGTATTCCGTTCTTTTTTGACTCTGTGCTCGGAGGTCCCTTGGGTGCACCTATGTTCATGTTCGCCATGGGCTTTGGCATGGTATACACAAAGCGCCACACACCGAAAGATTATGTGCGTAGGGGGATTCGGATTGGTATCACCGGTTATGCATTAAACATATGTCGATTCCTGCTTCCTTTTCTGGCGGGATATCTACTGACCGGAGATATTGAGAAATATATAAAACCACTGCCATACCGGATTTTGGGAAATGATATGCTGCAATTTGCCGCACTGGCAATGATAATGATTGCTTTTTTTGTCAAGCTTCACATGCCAAATGCGGCAATGCTCATCGTTTGCCTGGTTATGTCATTTTTGGGTACTTTTCTGAAGGGATTGGATGTCGGGTCTCCGGCGGGCAATATTTTCTTGGGGTATCTAATAGGAACGGAGGATTCTGCGGGAGCGGTGTTCTCGGACTTCCCGTTGTTTAACTGGCTAATCGTTCCGGTGAGCGGCTATGTCTTCGGCGAATTGTTGATGCATGTGAAAAACAAAACTCTTTTTTACGGAATTCTGTCAACAGTGGGAATTCTGATCTGTATAGCATATTTTCCGCCTGCCATCAGTGGCGCCTGGGGAATGTTTGGCGAGGGACAGAACTGTTATTACCATATTATCACCGTAGATGTTCTTGTAAGTATTGCCGCGGCAATTGGCGTGCTGGGGATTTACCATGTGGTCGTTCCTTATCTGCCGAAGAGAGTGACTGACTGCGTCGGGGAAATCAGCCGAAATATCAACGTGGTATATTGTATACACTGGGTGTTTGTCATGTGGATTACCAATGTGCTTTTCTATATCCTGCGCGGAACACAGGAATTACCTACGCCTATGACGCTGCTGCTTGGTACAGGTATCAGTATTGTATCTATTGTGGCGGCGCATTTCTGGTCAGCAGCAAGGAAAAACAAATTGCCACAAGCGGCAAATATACTTAAAGAAGCGATTGAACGGGAGAATAAAAATGAAGCACCATAAACTTGGAATGAAAGCACTGGCGGGATTGTCCATCCTTGCGGTGGTTGTGATATTGTCAACCAGTCTGACAATTGATATCCGTTATAAGAAAGAACAGATGAGCGCATACAACGATATTGCCTTTTCCTATGCCAGGACGGCAGCAGAATATATCGACGGGAACAGGATACGCTCCTATATAGAAAACAATACGGAGGATGACTATTACAGGCAGGTACAGAGATTTCTTGCCATATCGCAGGCACAGACGGATCTGGAATATTACTCTGTGTTTGTACCGTATGAGGAGGAACTTGTCTATATCTGGGATGTGGGCAGCAGTGAGGGGGTCCGTCCGCTGGGATATCGCGAGGCATATATGGAGGGCGGTCAGGAGATTGCCAAACAGATTTTTACGAACACCTATCCGGAAAGAATCATTGTAACACGTGATTCGGAGTATGGATATATTGCGTCAGCCTACGCACCGGTTTTGGACAGCGCCGGGGAGATGGTGGCGATTGTGGGTGTTGATCTGTCGATGCCGGGGATACGCAAAGCACTTTTTCATTTCCTGATAACCGTCATACTCAGCGTAACGGCGGTAATTGCCGTTCTGATGGGGCTTTTTTATGTCTTTATAAGAAAAAATATCATCACGCCCATCGATCGGTTAAACAGTGCCACGAAAGAAATGGTGGGCAGTCTGGAGAGTGAAGAAACCTTTCATGTGGAGATATGCACGGGTGATGAGATTGAAGAACTGTCGGAATCCTTTGCGCAGATGTATCTTGAGCTTAGGGAATATCTGCGGGAGTTATCTGTTGTGACAGCGGAAAAAGAGCGTATCGGGGCGGAGCTTGATATTGCCACCCAGATTCAGGCGGATATGCTTCCCAGCATTTTTCCTGCTTTTCCGGAGAGGGCGGAGTTTGATATTTTTGCATCCATGGATCCAGCAAAAGAGGTGGGAGGAGATTTTTATGATTTCTTTCTGATAGATGAGGATCATTTGGCATTAGTTATTGCCGATGTGTCGGGGAAGGGCGTTCCGGCTGCGCTGTTCATGGTCATAACAAAGACACTGATCAAGAACCAGATGATGATGGGGGCATCTCCTAAAGTGGTTCTTGAAGCGGTCAATAATCAGCTCTGTGAAAACAATGAAGCGGAAATGTTCGTCACGGTATGGCTTGCTGTTTATGAAATTTCAACGGGGAAAGTGACCGCAGCAAATGCAGGACATGAATATCCGGCAATCAGACGTAAGGGGGGCAGTTTTGAATTGTTTAAAGATCCTCACGGATTTGTTCTGGCGGGAATGGAGAACACCAGGTATAAAGAATATGAAATCGAACTGCACGCCGGGGATATGTTATTTGTATATACAGACGGTGTGCCGGAAGCGACGGATGCCGGTCAGACCCTGTTTGGTACAGAGAGGATGCTGGAAACGCTTAATAAAAAGAAGGATGCGGATCCGAAGAAACTAGTTGAAGGGTTAAAGAATGATATAGACAGTTTTGTGGGAGAGGCGATGCAATTTGATGATATTACCATGCTTTCTCTGCGGGTTGCGGATGAATTTAAATGAAAAGAATTACGAATGGGGGAATGCAAATGAAGGAAATTGTAGTTGAAGCGACAATTGAGAGCATACCTAAGGTAACAGCATTTGTTGATGAACAGCTAGAACAGCTCGAATGTCCTATGAAGACGCAGATGCAGGTTGACATGGCAATTGATGAACTTTTCAGTAACATCGCATATTACGCATACAATCCCGAAATCGGAAGCGCAACTGTACGTGTTGAGGTAATGGAAGATCCGCTTGCGGTAGTTATTACATTCATTGACAACGGTGTTCCGTATGATCCGCTCGCAAAAGCGGACCCTGATATTACACTTTCCATCGAGGAGCGCGGTATCGGCGGTCTGGGAATTTATATGGTAAAAAAG
>JAAVBM010000086.1 GCA_014803505.1 bacterium
AGAATTTATAGATTCAAAGCCGAAAAGTTTATTTGCAAAATTTGCAGAACAATCTAAAAAAGTTACATATTTGGAATGTGGAATAAGAGATCCTAGAAAATATGTTGATTTTGATGATTTGAGTAAGTTCAAAAAAGAGTTCGAAAGTTTTATTGAAGCTGCTAAAAATTCTAAAAATATTGAAGCTTTTGCTAAGAAAGCTAAATATGTAAAATTTGCGAACATTTTGGCAAATGTTGGTATCTCAAGTTTCTTACTTGCAGGCGTTTTACCAAAGGCGCAATATGCATTTAATAAGCTCGTAACAGGTTCTTATACTGATCCCGGACTTGCGATAAAAAAAGAACAATAATTTTTCCTGCATATATACAAAATTTAATTTATATGATATGATATAGCCAGATGTAGTAGGAAATATTTTTTGAATATATATGCAATGAATTTTATTTAAACATAATTGAATAAAAACGCTCGGGTAGGTTATATGTACCCGACATTGCGTGTATTATAAAAAATAGAAAAGGATAAGGTATTACTTTATGGTATTAAAAACCTTGTTAGTGATTGCGGCTATTGCGGTAATGGTCTTAGTTGCGATGCTAATTATTCAGAAAAACAAAGTGAAAAGTGCCTTGGAATCTATTGAAAAAGATAAAAAAGCACTTGATGACAAAGAAAAAATTCTCTACAAAGAAGCTAAAATCAAAGCTGTAGAAGAACTTCAAGAAGACAGAGAACAACTTAACGAAGAAGAAAGAGAACGTAGACAAGAACTTGCAAGGCAAGAACAAAAATTAGCAAAAAGAGAAGATATGCTTGAAGATAAAATTCAAGAATATACAGATAAAGATTTGCAAGTTCAAAGAAAAATGGATCAGTTGTTAGAAAAAGAAGATTATCTTGCGGAACTGGTTCAAAAACAAACTGAAGAATTGGAAAGAATTTCCGGCATGTCTTGTGAAGATGCAAAAAGGACTCTTCTTGAACAATTGAAAAATGATTTGGCTCAAGAACAAATGCAGCTGATTCGAGAAAATGAAGCAAAAATTAAAGAGATTTCATTAGAAAAATCAAAAGAAATATTATCTACAACTATGCAAAGATGTATGATTGAGCAAGTTGTAGAGACAACGGTTTCTGTTGTTGGCTTGCCAAATGACGAAATGAAAGGTAGAATTATCGGTCGTGAAGGTCGTAATATTAGAGCTTTAGAAACTTTAACCGGTGTAGATTTAATTATTGATGATACTCCGGAAGCAGTTGTTTTATCAAGTTTCGATCCTGTAAGACGTGAAATTGCAAAATTAGCTCTTGAAAAATTGATTGTAGACGGTCGTATTCACCCTGTTCGTATTGAAGAAATGGTAGAAAAAGCCAGAGAAGAAATTGATAAAAAGATTTTGGCAGAAGGTGAAAATGCCGCATTGGAAATGGGTGTAATGGGGTTAAATAAAGAATTGATTAAAACCCTTGGTAGATTATATTACAGAACAAGTTACGGTCAGAATGTATTAAAACACTCTTTAGAAGTAGGACATATTGCAGGCATGCTAGCTGCTGAATTGGGTGCTAATGAAAAAATTGCAAAACGCGCAGGTTTACTTCACGATATAGGTAAGGCAGTTGACCAAACTCAAGAAGGTACTCATATCCAATTGGGTGTAGAGTTAGCTTCCAGATTTGGAGAAAAGCATGAAGTAATTCACGCGATAGAAGCTCACCATGATGATGTGGTTGCAAATACTATAGAAGCTGTTTTGGTTAAAGTTGCTGATGCTATATCTGCTGGCAGACCTGGTGCCAGACGTGATACGTTAGAAATTTATATCAAACGTCTTCAAAAAATCGAAGAGATTGTTAACAGTTATGAAGGTATTAAACAATCTTTCGCTGTTCAAGCAGGTCGTGAAGTTAGAATTATTGTTCAAGCGGAAATGTTTGATGATTTAGCTTCCGGAAAATTAGCAAGAGATGTTGCTAAACGTATTGAAAATGAGCTTGATTATCCTGGACAAATCAGAGTAACGGTAGTCAGAGAGTTTAGAACAACAGAAATTGCAAAATAATAAAAGATTTAAGCAAGAAGTTGAAATGCTTTCAACTTCTTGCTTCTTATACAATAGAGAGTAAAAATGCAGAATAATGTAATAAAAGTCATATTTTTTGGAGATGTTGTTGGCAAACCTGGAAGGTTTGCCGTAAGGGATTTTTTGCTTGAAAATGATACCTTCAAAAATTATGATTTTATTATTGCCAATATTGAGAATGCATCACATGGTTTTGGTTTAACTGAGAAAAATTATAAAGAATTCCAAGAATATGGTATAAACTGTATGACTTGTGGAAACCATATTTGGGATAAAAAAGAAATTTTTAACTACATCGATACTGCAGATAAATTGCTTAGACCGATTAATTATCCCGAAGGAACAAAAGGTGTTGGCAGTAGAATTTTTGATATGGGTGATTTTAAAATAGGAGTGATCAATGTCTTAGGCAGAGTTTTTATGAACTTGATTGATTCTCCTTGGAAGCTTGTTGCTGATGAAATTAAACGCATTAAAGAGATTACTCCAATTGTAGTAATTGATTTTCATGCTGAAGCAACTGCAGAAAAGATTTGTTTTGGTAGATTTTGTTCAGAGTTGGGAGCTAGTGCATTTTGGGGTACTCATACTCATGTTCAAACTGCAGATGAAAAGATTTTAAACGGAATGGGATATATTACAGATGCCGGATTTTGTGGAGCATCAGACGGAGTGATTGGTATGGAATATAAAACATCACTTTCTCGATTTTTGACTGATATCCCTGAGCGTTACGAAGTGGCTGAAGGCAAAACAACTCAAGTTAATGCTGTTGAAGTCGATATTGATTTATTGACCGGTAATGCCTTAGCTATAAAAAGAATTTTATGTAATAGAAATAATATAGAAGAGGAAAGTGAAAATGAGGACTGATTTACATATTCACACATACTACTCGGACGGAGTTTTTTCTCCCGAGAAAATTGTGGATACAGCAATTGATGTCGGCTTACAAGCTATTGCGATTACTGATCACGATAACGTGTTAGCTTATGATGTGGCTCAAAAGCATATTCAGGAAAATAATCTGGCTGATAAAATTGAAGTTATTAGAGGTATTGAAGTAAATACTTTGTATAAGGGTAATGAAGTTCATATTCTTGGTTACTTTATGAATACTAAGGATAAGGATTTTGTTGAGCTCTTGAAAAATCAGCAACAAGCGAGAATTAAGCAAACTAAAGAAATTTTAACGCTATTATCAAAAAAAGAAGGTATTAAAATTAAATTTGATGATATAAAAAAATTAGTTGCCGAAGGTGGTAGTATAGGTCGTCCACACATAGCTAAGGCTATTACTAATGCAGGCGGCACAACTAACGTAATGGATGCTTACGCTAAATATATTCATGAAGATTCACCGGTTTATGTTCAAAGAAAAACTGTATCTCCTCATGATGCTGTTGAAATTATATATGATGCGGGAGGAATTCCTGTTATTGCACATCCACATGATTTGGATATTGCAGAATCCCTCATTAAAGAACTTATGAATTATGGTTTGAGAGGTATTGAAGCTTATCATAGAAAACATTCACCGGCTTGCGTTGAATATTTTTCATCTATGGCTGAAAATCTTGGTTTAATCGTTACCGGAGGTTCTGATTTCCATACTCCAAACATAATGAATGGACAAATTATTCTTGGTAAGAATTTCATTCCTGAGTGGGTTTATGAAAAACTTAAAGAAGAAAAAAAACGTATAGATATGGCTTAAATATTTAATATAAGGTGACTAATGCGTAAGCGTTTTTGGAAAATTGAATATTCAATAACAATATTTGTAGTATTTGCGATTGTGCTTCTTTTGATACCTACATCTTTTATCTCGTCAAAAGAAGCTGTGTATATGGCCAAATGGAATGAAACCTATAATAAAATGGATTATATGTTTTCTGCTATGAGTGCTCAAGCAGATTCTGATATCGTTAAAAGTTTGAATAAAGCAAAAACAAATTCACTCAGAGAAGAGCTTATGATTCGTTTAGTTAAGCCTTATCTTCGTTTATATGACCAAGAGGCTTTATTACGAAGATATACTCCGCATTATTTAAACGGTAGTCGAGTTAATAAAAATGATGAATATTATTTTGAAAAACTTTATATGAATAAAGCCGGAATGATTGTTGGCGTTAAGGATATTAAAGATGAGGACTGCTTCCATCCGGGATTTATTATGATGTTTGATATGAACGGTTTAGTTGGTCCAAATACATGGGGAAAAGATATTTACGGTATAAATATTTTTTCTGATGGAAAGATTACGCCTATTGGTACCGGATGGGATATTGATATGTTGAAGAAGGATTGTTCTGAATATGGAAGCGGAATATCTTGTTCTCATTATTATAGAATCGGTGGCGAATTTAACGATTAAATATTTTAAGGGGTAGATTATTTATGTTAAAAAATATATGTGTATTTGCATCTTCAAGTAATTATTTAGAAGAAATTTATTACCAAGATGCAAAGGAGTTGGGACAACTCTTAGGTCAAAACGGCTATAATATAGTTTATGGTGGCAGTACTCTGGGTATGATGTGGGCTTGCGCGTCAGAAGTACAACAAAATGGTGGAAAAGTTTATGGTGTAATGCCGAAAAGATTAGTTGATATGGGTTGTCGAACTGATAATTGTGATGAGTTTTATTTAGCTGAGGGAATGAGAGATAGAAAAGCTAAGATGGATGAAATTTCTGAGGGTGTTATTGCACTTGCTGGTGGTTTTGGAACATTAGAAGAACTTTCAGAAATGATTGTCCAAAAACAACTTGGCTATAATAAGAAACCAATTGTTATTCTTAATACTAATGGTTTTTATGATAAGCTTTTTGAATTTTTTGAAGTAATAATTGAAGAAAATTTTGCTAATAAAATTAGTCGAGATTTATATTATATTGCAAAAACTCCTCAAGATGCAATTGATTACTTGAATAATTATACAGAACCGCAAAATCAAATGGATAAGTTTACGATATATAATAGATAATTATTAAGATTTTTACTTAACTAATAAAATTTAAAATATTAAAAAGCACTTATTAGGTGCTTTTTGTGTTATAATTATCTCATAATAAGGAGAAAGTAATGGATCAAGAATTAAGAGACAAATATGAAGTCGTGATTGGTTTAGAAGTTCACGCACAATTAAAAACAAAATCAAAGATTTTTGCCCCGGATAAAAACGAGTTCGGGCAAGAACCAAATAGCTTAACAAGTCCTATTACACTTGGTATGCCTGGAGTTTTACCGGTTTTAAATAAAGAAGTTGTAAATATGGGTATTTTAACAGGTTTAGCATTAAACTGTGAAATTCCTGCTCGTTGCAAATTTGATAGAAAACAATATTTCTATCCGGACCTTCCAAAAGGTTACCAAATTTCTCAATATGATGAGCCGATTTGTGTAAACGGTTATCTTGATATTAAAGGTAAAAGAATTGGTATTACACGTGCTCACTTGGAAGAAGATGCTGGTAAATTGGTTCACGCAGGTGCTGATGGTCTTGCCGGTTCAAGCTATTCCTTAGTTGACCTTAACCGTGCAGGAACTCCGTTGTTAGAAATTGTTTCAGAACCTGATATGAGAAGTTCTGAAGAAGCTCGTAATTATATGGAAGAACTTAGAAACATTGTTAGATATATCGGAGTTTGTGACGGTAACTTAGAAGAAGGTTCAATGAGATGTGATGCTAACATTTCTATTATGCCTAAAGGTTCTAAAGAATTCGGTACTCGTGCTGAAATTAAAAACGTTAACTCATTCTCAGCACTTCAAAGAGCTATTGAGTACGAAATTGACAGACAAATCGATATAGTCGAAGAAGGCGGACAAGTTGTTCAAGAAACAAGATTGTGGGATGATAATTCTCGTGAAACTCGTTCCATGAGAGGTAAAGAAGATGCTCATGATTACAGATATTTCCCTGAACCTGATTTGATGCCTTTAGAAATTTCAAGAGAATGGGTTGATAGAATTAAAGCAGAAATGCCTGAATTACCTTCTCAAAAACGTGAAAGATATCAAGGTATTGGTTTAAGCGAATATGATGCTTCTGTCATTGTTGAGCAAATGGGACTTGCTTTATTCTTTGATAAAGTTCTTGAACTAGGGGCAAATCCTAAAACTGCTGTAAACTTTATTATGGGTGAAATCGCAGCTTACTTAAAAGAAGATCATATTGAAATTACTGAGACTAAATTGACTCCTGAAAATCTTGCAGAACTTATTAGCTTGATTGAAAAGGGTACAATTTCTAATAATATAGGTAAGCAAATTCTAGTTGAAGATATGCTTCCTAATGGAGAAAAAGCTTCAGAAATCGTTGAAAGAAAAGGCTTAAGTCAAATTTCTGATGAAGGAGCTATTAAAGAAATTGTTCAAAAAATTGTAGACGCTCATCCTGCTGAAGTTGAAGCTTACAGAAATGGAAGAAATAATCTTTTAGGATTCTTTGTTGGTCAAGTAATGAAAGAAACTAAAGGTAGAGCTAATCCTAAAACTGTTAATGAATTATTGAGAGGAATTTTAGGTTAAATAAGAAATTGAAAAGAGTCTGGGTTATCAAATCCCTGACTCTTTTTATTGAAAAGGATAAACATTATGATATTTGATTTATTTGGCAAAAGAAAAAAATCTTGTATGGAACAAGAAATATTTGAACAAGCTGAAATAACACAAAATATACTGGATGCATATATAAATCAAAATGGTGAAATTGATATAGAGGTTCCGGATGGTATAAATAGAATTATACTTGTTGCTAGTGGTTCTTCGTACCATTGTGCCAGATATGCTGCAGAATTGTTTGGTTCTATTGCCAAGATTGAGGCTCATGCTGTTTATTCAAGTGAATTTCTTTTAGAATCAACAATTGCTCATAGTTCTGATGTTTTGTACATATTTATAACTCAATCAGGAGAAACTACCGATACAAATAGTGCTTTGGAAAAAGCTAAAGAATTCGGTGTAAAAACTTTATGTATAACTAATAAGGAAAATTCTACAATATGGAATGCTACAGAGTATAAAGTTGCTTGTAAGGCCGGCGAAGAATGTAGTATTGCTGCAACGAAATCATTTACTGCTCAGCTTTTATGTACAACTTTATTGGCTTTAAAATTTGCGAAAACTAAAGGTATTGATATATATGATTATATTTTTGATTTGAAAACTATTCCATCATATATTGAAAAAACATATTTGTTGCAGCCTAAGATTAAGCAATTTGCAAGATTTTTGTCTAAATACAAAAATATAGTTATTACAGCAGATGGTTTTTCGTATGCTTTAGCAAAAGAAGCTTCTTTGAAAATTAAAGAAACATCTTATATTAACGTAATATCTTCTATTCTTGGCGAATTTATGCATGGGCACGTTGCAATTTTAAATAATAATCGTTCTGTATTGATTTATATTTTGAATGATAATTTAACATATACCGCAACTAAAAATTTAAATAAAATCAAAGAAAGCTATAATCCGCCAATTGCAGTTATTGGGAATAGAACAAATCAAGTTAAATCAACTTATAATATAAATATTGATTGTGAAAAACCAATTATCAAAACGTTTTGTATAGCTGTAATTATTCAGTTATTGGCTTTAGAAACGGCACTAAAACTTCACAGAAATGTTGATAAACCTCACGGATTAAATAAAGTTGTAAAATAATTTTAACCTTTGATTCGGTTTTTATATGCTGAACTTATCATCATTTCTACTTGACGAGCTTCTTTTTCCATAGGGCAGGCATTATATACTTTCATATCTGCTCCGTTGTAATTGTATTGAGCTATCCAATCTTTTTGGGCCTTGATACCTTCCAGGCTATTCAATGGATGTTTAGGTTGTTTTAATGTTTCTGAGTGTGCTGCGTATAGTTCTTTTGCTGTTTTTATTGTTCCTACTTGGATAAGACTTTGCATAAATTCTTTTTCTTTATCTTCTGCTATAGCCTTTTTGTGCATTTCAATAATTTTAGGATTTCGTATTAACATTGCTCGCATATCTGATACCGCATAAGCGTAAGCAATTTTTTCAACACTTAGCCCTTCTGTTGTTAACATATTCGCTAACTGCTTACAATGAGTTAATTCATGTGCAATTGTAGCGAGCTGTTCAGCTTTATTGTTTTGCATAAAATAATCAGTATAGAAAACGATACTATTATCGTAAAATCTATAATCTCCAACTATGGCTCGCCCTTCGTTTTTCTCCCAAGTAATTTCTTTTGGAGCATTTTTTTCTATGTCGAAATATTTTACCAATTCATGGTATGCCGTATTGGCAAAATCTTTTCCTTCTTTTCCTTCAAGTTTTTTAAATATTTCATCTAATTCTTTTAATGAATTGGTATTATTTATTAAATCTTTTCCTGATTGAATATTTGGAATTTTATCATTAACTATTTGTGGATTAGAATTTTGTGCAAATTTAGGTTGTTGTGGCGTATTTTGAGATGTTGTTAAACTTTGTATATTGTAGTTTTGAATATTATTTATCATACTGAACCTTAGCTTGTTATTATATTTTATATAACGTATACAAATTTGAATTTTTGCTATAAAAAAAGACTCCTTATTTCTAAGGAGCCTTTTAATGCTTATTTCTAAATTAGAAATTATAATTTAGAAGCAACTAATTTTGTAGTTTCAGCAAGTCTTGTAGAATAACCCATTTCGTTATCGTACCAAGAAATAACTTTAACCATGTTGTCACCCATAACTTTAGTTAATAGAGAGTCAACAGTTGAAGATTGAGCTGAACCAATGTAATCAGAAGAAACTAATGGTTCTTCTGAGTAGCATAATACGTGACCGTCAGCTGCTTCTTTTAATGCTGCATTAACTTCTTCAGCAGTAACTGCTTTTTCAGTTTCGAATACAACGTCAACTAAAGAAACGTCTGGAGTAGGAACACGCATAGCGAAACCATCCAATTTTCCTTTAAGTTCAGGTAAAACTAAAGCAACAGCTTTAGCAGCACCAGTTGTTGTAGGAACGATGTTAAGAGCACCAGCTCTAGCACGACGAGGATCTTTGTGACCAGCGTCTAAGATTCTTTGGTCGCCAGTGTAAGAGTGAACAGTTGTCATCAAACCTTTAACGATACCGAATTTTTCTTTGATAACTTTAGCTACTGGAGCTAAGCAGTTAGTTGTACAAGAAGCCATTGAAATAACGTTGTGGTTAGCTGGATCGTATTCATTTTCGTTAACGCCTAAAACGATAGTTTTGTCTTCGTTTTTAGCAGGAGCAGAAATGATAACTTTTTTAGCACCAGCTGCGATGTGAGCTTTAGCTTTTTCAGCATCTGTATAGAAACCGGTTGATTCAATAACTACTTCAACACCTAAATCTTTCCAAGGAAGATTTGCAGGGTCTTTTTCTGCGTAGAATTTAATTTTGTGACCGTTGATTACTAAACCATCTTCAGCAACTTCAACACATCCGTCAAATCTGCCCATAACTGAGTCATATTTGAAAACGTGAGCTGCGTTAGCAGGTGTTAAACCAGGGTCATTAATTGCAACGTAATCTAATTCTTCGAAGATACCTTCTCTGATAGCTGCTCTTAAAGTGTTACGGCCGATTCTACCAAAACCGTTAATTGCTACTTTTACTTTTGACATAAGATTTTACTCCTTCTTATCTTGTAAAAATTTACTACTATAACATGTTGATGGTAACACTAACAAAAAAAGTAATCAAGTGTTTATTCGTGTTATAGATGGCAAGCCGGCTATTGTTTTGTTTTATCTTAGACCCAAGTATCTATTTTATTCCAGCCACAGGTTTTACATTTTTCCATTTCAATCGGATTATGCAATTTCTTACTGATATAATGTTG
>JAAVBM010000087.1 GCA_014803505.1 bacterium
CCAAATTTTCAGAATCTTTATTATAATTATTCACAATCACACCAAGGAAGTTCGCTTTATTTACTCTAATGAAATTTATAGCGGCAATAACATTACCTACACTTGAAGTTTTTGGATTAATAACTAAGATTAAAGGTAATCCTAAAGATTTTACAAGATCAATTTCAGTAAGATTTTCAGCAATTGGAGAAGATATACCATTAGCACCTTCAACAATATGACATTCTGACATTTGAGTATTTGCCATAAAATCATTATAAATACGATCTAATTTTATTTTTACACCATTAGCTTCATAAGCTGAAACAAGAGGTGACATTGTTCCGGTAAAAGCATAACTAAAACCGGTATTAATATTAGAATCAATACGTTTAATAATAGCCAAATCTTGAGATTGCATAAAACCATTCAATGACTTTGCACCTGTTTGGATAGGTTTAAATACACTCGTAGAATAGTTCAAACTCTGCATTGTCCCTGCAAGCCCTGCAGCAATAATAGTTTTGCCTGATTGTTTTTCCAGCCCTGATATAAATATTCTTAGCATAATTTCATATTAACACGAGCTGTTATTTATTGCAAAATAAACCTCTTTTAATCTCTTTTTCGTAATATGAGTATAAAGTTGAGTAGTAGATACATCACTATGTCCCAACAACTCTTGCACAACCCTCAAATCAGCTCCATTCTCAAGTAAGTGAGTTGCAAAACTATGACGCAAAGTATGCGGAGATATATGCTTATGAATTTTTTCACCTTGTTTTCGAATAAAATTATAAACATCTTGACGCGATATAGGTTTTCCATCTTGCTTTAAAAACAAAACTTTTGTATCTGATAATTTGTTCTGCAAAATAATTAAATCTCGAGCTTTTAGATATTTTTTTAAGGCTTCTTGAGCCTTTGAACCAAACGGAACAATTCTTTCTTTTGACCCTTTACCATAACATTGAATATATTTTGATTTCATATCAATATTACTTAGTTTCAAATTCACAAGCTCAGAAACACGTAAACCACATCCATACAGAAGTTCAACAATCAGAGATTCTTCTTTATTTAAATCAGAACTTAATATACTTGAAATTTCTTCAACAGTCATAACTTTTGGTAATCTTTTAGGAAGTTTTGGCTGCTCAAGAGTCTGAGTCGGATTTTGAACAATATATTCATTCGCTCCAAGCCATCTGAAAAAGCCTCTCAAAGATGCTATTTTTCGAACAATACTGCGAGGAGTAAAATTTGATTCACGCAAATTTAATATATAAGAATTAACGTGATTTCTTTTAATTTCTTTAATATCAGAAATCCCAGCAGTGGAATAACAAAAATCTAAAAAAGCACTCAAATCTCGACGATATGCATCAACTGTATTTGAAGAAAGCCCTTTTTCAACTTCAATATATTCTAAATACTCTGCAAGAAATTGTACATCCATAGTTTTTGATTATACACTTATTTTTAAAATAATCAATCTATAATCTTTGCTAATTTAAATAAGTAATCGTCTTTAGTACCACACTTAATTCCGTTAGGAATAAAGTTTTCTTTAAATTTTTCGACGGCATATCTGTCAGTCATACCTGAAATATAATCTGTAACAATACGTACAATTTTATCTTCTGCACACATAGGCTTTAGCATATCAATATAAAGATAAAATAATTCTTCTATAACTCTTTTAGCCTTCTTTTCCTCAAACTTGGCAGGAGAATCAATATAAACATTTTGAAACATCCAATCTCTAAGCTTAGTGGTATATCCCCAAGCCTCGTCACTCATAGCAATTTCAGACTTACCAATGGAATTATTAACTACCTCTTGAATCATTTTATTCAAACGCTTACTTTGGTTAGATGTAAAATAAGCTATACAATCTTTTGGTAAATCACTCTCAGAAATAACTCCTGCTCTAATAGAATCTTCAATATCATGGTTGATATAAGCAATTTTATCTGCTAATTGAACAACTTTACCTTCCGGAGTTGTTGGCTCAAAACCCCAAGTATGAGTTCTAATGCCTTCTATGGTTTCATTACATAAATTCAAATCTTCAAGCACTTCAACAACTCTCACACTTTGTAAATTATGATGAAAACCACCTTCAACAAGATTATTTAAAACACCTTCGCCGCAATGTCCAAAAGGAGTATGCCCTAAATCGTGTCCTAAAGATATAGCTTCAACCAAATCTTCATTCAAATCTAATGCTCTGGCTATAGTTCTTCCAATTTGAGAAACTTCTAGAGTATGAGTCAAACGAGTTCTAAAATGATCGTCAAACGGAGATAAGAATACTTGCGTCTTATGTTTCAAGCGCCTAAAAGCTTTTGAATGCAAAATTCTGTCTCTATCACGCTGAAATTCTGTACGTAAATCAGACTTTTTTTCTTCAATCTTTCTACCTGCTGAATTTGCAGATTTTGTAGCAATATCACTTAAATATTGCAATTCTCTTTTTTCTAAAGTTTCTCTTATTGATAAATTGGTCATAACTCTCCCCTTATAAGAGATTCTAACAAAAAAGATTCAAATATCTATACTATTTTTAGTGGATATTACACTATTTCATTTTATCTTTATTTACAGATTTCATAAATTATTCGTTCTTTTTTGACGATGTTTTTTCAAATATTCATCAGCCATTGAACCAAGTTTATTAACCAGCATTGTAGAAGTTGCACCTATAATCATCATTTTAGAACCTGAGAATAATTTCGCATTACAATAAAGAGCAGTACCAATACCCGCAATTGCAGGAATACCATATTTCAAAGAGATTGAAGTTCTTTGCTCATTACTTTCAGATTTGCCCAAATGATAACCCAAAGTAGCTAAAGAACCTATAATTGTCAAAATATCAGTTGGGGCAGAGCCTAGTGAAAGATCACGAACTTTATTTATAAAATCTTCAGTTTCTATACCAATTGAAGCATCCAAAGATTTAACACTTTTACGATAGGCTTTTCTCACTTCGGAAAACTCCTTAGGCGTAAGAATGTTCTTATAAACATCCAAAATATCTTCAACTTTACCTTGTTTAAAATCAGTTATTGAAGATACTAATTCATCTATATTTTCGAACATTTCATCAGCAGCTTTTATATCAATATTCTTTTTATCTAAAGATTTTGTAATTTCAGCCTTGAACTTATTCAATTGAGCAATAATATCTGTCTTTACTTTATTATTCAAAACTCCAGTTCTGGCAATCATCTTGATATCATTGCGTAAATTCCTTAACATATTTATTTTCTCAATATCTTTATGACTTACCATACGAGTCATCTGAATAATTTTCTTATCTGAATCTCTTGATAAATCTGCAAGAGAATAAGAAAATTCTTTTCTAAAACCTCTAACTGTTTTTTGAATTCCCAATTTTTCCTTAGCTATAGCAGATTCTGCCATAAAAGAATTCACAATATCTTTTGACCAAAATGACGATAATTTATGAAAATGCCCTTTTAAATATTGCGCATACTTTTTAATTTTCAAATAACGACTACTTCTTGCATTTACATTAAAATATTTATTATATATCTGAATAAGATCATCATCAAGGCCATCTAACATAACAGCAACTTGAGCTTTAGTTAACTTTTGATTCCCAACTTTCATAACAGATTCAGAACTTCCTGACAATACATGAGCTCTAACACCTTTTGAAACAGCTTGAGCTAAACCTAGAGTTGAATAAGTCTCATTATAAGAGTTGACAACAGACTGGCGTCCTATTTTCTCAAACATTTGTGTAATATTATCATGAATCTTTCTTAAAAATGGTGTTGCCGACATTATTTTTTTGAATGTTAAATCTTTAACTGATGTAAAATTATTTACTGCTTCGACCTTCTGTAACAGACTATCGATTTTATGAACCATAAAAATATAAGCTCTATTAATCTTCGTATCCGACATATTATTTAACTTAGATTTCTGTATTTTGTCTTCTAAATAATCCCTAACCTTTCTAAAATTCTTTACTAACCCTTTCGGACCGCCCTTTAATAGAAAAACTAAAGTCCCCGCTGTTAATACTGTAGCTCCGGCAATAGATAATCCTAATAAAGCTGTATTGTTTGTTTTTCGCGCTTTATCCGGAGTCATAAATATTCCGCTAAGATTATTTTTATCTTTTTGAATATTAACCGAATCATATTTAACATCTTGCAACCAATAATATTTCGGAGAATTTTTTTTTGTAATCTCACCGAAAACTTTAGCATTACCAGATTCAATTGTCGGAATTGAATTTATCATAAAAGCACTAGCCTACAAATATATTAAATAACCTGATAATTCAAAATTGCTAATGACTAAATTGATTTAAAGTTATATTAAGAAAACAGGGTAGAATCTATAACTTTAGCAACTTCTAAAGCAGAATTTTTTTCTGAAAGTAAAGCCTTTACCTCTTTTAAATCTTTTACCATAAGATCTCTATTTTCAGAATTATATAAAATATCTTCTATTTCATTTGTAATATTCAGCACAGAAACATCTTCCTGAACAAGTTCAGGTATAATATCCTTACCAGCAATAATATTTGGAAGAGAAATTCTCTCAATACATCTTACTAATAAATATATCCAATAAAACAGTTGAGGCCCTCTGTATGCAATAATCATTGGAGTATTATATAACGCAGCCTCCAACGCAACCGTACCAGAAGCTAAAACCAAAGCATCGGAAACACTTAATAGAGCTTGATTATCTCCCTTAATAACTTTTATATCAAAATCACCAAGATATTTTTTATATATTGAATCAGACAAGTTTGGAGCCTGAGACATACAGAATTGGACATCAGGATGCCTTTTACTAAAACGTTCTATAGATTTTTTAAATACAGGCATCAATTGTCTAAGTTCAAATTCTCTCGAGCCCGGGAATACTGAAACTAATCTCTTTTCAAGATCTAAATTATGTTTTCTAAAAAACTCTCTTCTACCTGCAGGTGGAGGAAGCTGAGCAACCAATGGATGACCGCAGTAATGAGTATCAATACCATATTGAGCATACATAGGTTTTTCAAACGGAAAAATACATAAAACTTTATCAACATATTTTTTGATAAGCTTGATTCTATACTTACGGCTTGCCCATACTTGAGGCGGAATATAATAAAAAACTTTAATACCTGAACCTTTTAAAAATTTTGCCACACTTAAATTAAATGCACCATAATCGATTAACAGAACAATATCAGGTTTATAATAATTTTTCAGATAATCAACAACAGATTTTCCTAACTTGAAATGATCAAAAAGAATTTTAGGAGTAACGCCCATTGCAGACATTTTATCTTGATTAGCAAAAAGCTTAACACCTTGAGCCTCAAGATTTAAACCTCCAACACCCTCAATTTCCACATCAGTCCCTAAAGCTCTTAATTCTTTAACAACTTTCGCGGCGTGGATATCACCTGAATATTCTCCTGTAATTATAAAAATCTTTTTCATTATACTGCCATTATTACTATATTATGTTCATCTGCATATTTAATAACTTTTTCTTGATCAACAATAATCGTTTCATTAGCTTCTACTGCAATTAAGCTTGCATGTTTATGACGCATTGTTCTCAAAGTTCTCATTCCAATAGCAGGAATATCAAAACGTTTATCTTGTTTAGGTTTTGCAACCTTAACAACAACAGCACCTTCTTTTGCCAGTTTAGCACCACGTTTGATACAAACATCAGTACCTTCAATAGCTTCAACAGCCATAATCATTTTATCTTTGATTACAACAGATTGACCAACATCTAATTTACCCATCTCTTTAGCTAGCCAAAAACCATAATTAACATCTTCCATTTGAGCTTCTGTTGGTTTTTGTTTGCCCAAAACTCCTGCAGGTATCATTAGATTTTTAATAAATATAGTTTGATCAAGAACTTCAATACCAATATTAGCTAACTGCTCAACAATCATTAACATAACTTGGTCATCATTTAATCTTGAAGCTTCTTTTATCAAATCAATTGCACGCTGATCAAATTTATGTAACTGCAACAATACTTTTTTATGAACTTTACCTAAAAATGTAAGTTGCTTAATTCCTTCATCCTTCAAAATAGATTCAATTCTGTTAACTTCACCCGGATGGCAAGAATATACTTTTGAACAATATTTTTTCAATTCGCGTACATTATCATTCGCCAGAGAAATACATACAACTTCAAATCCGTTATCTTTTGCATACTGAGCCATTCTAACAGGTAATATACCATCACCTGCAATAAGTCCCTGTTTATTTTCTAATGTTATAGCCACGATAATTTCCTCTTTTACTTTTGTCTTAATGAATAAATCTTTTCAACTTCATCTTCCGATAATATTTTAGCACCACCAAGAAGATTTGAACATATTACACTTTGAGCATAAGCTTCACAAAGTTCTAATTTTAAATAAGTTTCTTTAACATCCTTACCGCCAACAATTACTCCATGATTAGCCATAAGAACAACATCATAATCTTTAAAATACTTAGAAGTATTATTAACTAAATCCTGTGAACCCGGAAGAGCATATTCTGCAAGCGGAATATGTCCAAAACAGTAAACAATTTCGGCAAGAATATTTTTATCCAAAGCAACTCCAGCCGCAGAAAAAGCAGTTAAATATGGAGAATGTACATGAAAAATATAATTAATATCCGGACGTTCCTCATAAAATTTAACATGTAACATTTTCTCGCTAGAAGGTTTTTTAATTCCGTCAACGACATTTCCGCTAAAATCAATTAAAGCAAAATCATTAGAATCTAAATATCCATTAGCAGAACCCGTTGCGGTAATTACTATATTTTCGCCATAACGAGCAGATAAATTACCTGAAAAGCCGGGAGTGAAATTTTTCACACCCGCCAGTTTTCCATATTCAATTAATTCATTTTTTAATATTTCTATCATTTTACTGAATTGTTTCCTTATTAGGATCTTCAATCTCTATAACTTCAGCATACTCAAGCACTTTTGGTTTTTCAACTGATTTAGATTTTTTGGAAGAAACAGGAACATTAGTTGATTTTTGTTGAGCTGGAGCAAAAGCCAACTTACGTTCATCATCTTGAACCCGTTTACCTAAGCGTTCCGGATTCTTAATTTCCATTTTTCCATAATTAACAGTAGTTCCTTTGGTATCAAACGCTACATTAAATCCAAAATAAGTAGTTTGACGAACAAAGTCATAACCCAAAGTTACTTTCAAATCATCAGGTCCGATTGAAACCATAAAAGCATTTTCTTGGAACATTTTTCCGTTCGGAGCATCATTAGATAAATTAATATTACCAGCCCAACCCACAGAAAGATATTTATTTAGTCTGAAAGCTTCAGACAGATAAATACTTTGGTGACCATATCTGTAACGGTCATATCTAGGAATTGGAGATTCATCAGAATAACCGGCAATAAAATATCCAATATCTTGCATCCAGTTTTTATATTGCATGTGAGCTCTTGGACCGAATCTAGCAACAAACTGAGTATCACCTGTACCATAAACAGCAGCTGAACCTTGCATTGCCATACTCACATCAAATGTAAGTCTTTTTTCTTCATTTGTATAGTTATACAAATGTTGTCTTAATTCAGCCATATATCTTGTTCTTGTTGTAGATATACCGCTGGAATTAATCTTTTCGCCATAAAAATTACGGTCATTATCTTCCATCAAACCAAAACCAAATCGGTGACGGAATTGTAAATCCATACCATCAGCTAAAAAGTTTTTATGCACAAATTTTTTATCATAGTAAACTTCTGCCATATACTTAGGCATTCTGGAACCGAGGAACCATTCATCCATATATGTATTAGACGCATATTGTAAGAATAAATTATCATCTAATCTCTGTATACCTTTCAAGAAGAAAATTTCATTTGCAGAACCATAACCAAGTTCAGTTCTGTTATAAGTGTTCATATATTTTAAAGCACCACCAAAACCAAATTTATGGTTATAATTCAAAAACGGAATTGCTTTTATTACAGATCCGCCAGGTCCGCCAAAAACAAAGCCCGGACCAACAAACATACCAACTTTACGTTTTGTTCCGAATTCAGGATAATTTGCTTCAAAATAATCACGTTCTTTATTTGTATACGCTGTAAAACTTGGCCATTTTAAAACTAATCTGTTTTTATGATAAACTTTGATATTTTTAGCTTTAATAACATCATGATTTCTTTTAGCTTCAACATATAAATTATCAATATCAAGAGTTATTTTATTTCCTGTAGGATCACCAAAGAACAAAGCTTGTGCCTCCTCAGAAACTATCATATTATGAAATCTCGGACCAATCATTCTTGACATCATTCTATAAACATTTGAATCCTCTGAATGGAAATTACCATCATGAAGAATCAACAAACCATCTTTTTGAACAGCCTTTTCAGCACTCATATTCATAGTAGCAGAAAGAGCTTCAACGTTATCCATAATCATGGTTTCTTCATTTAAATCAACTTCGAGATAATCCCCCTTAGTAGGTGTTCCGTCTTTATAAATTATAACATTTCCAATAGCTTTCAGAATGTTAGAATCCTCATTATAAGTCATTTTATCTGCAATAATTTTCACGTTTTGAGGCGGTAAATATAGTAATGGACGACCATTTGCTACAATATCTCCGGTTTCTTCATCAAAAATAATATCATCAGCATCAAGAGTTAGTTGTTTTTCAGTTACCTGTTCATTGATACCACCTTCCAGAGATAAAGTATCTTCTGAAACTTCAGATGTAATTTCGTTTTGAATTGAATTTAATAACTCATTTTCACTATTCAATACGGACTCATCAGCACCATCTTGTGCTTGATTTCCTTTCTTCGACCAGAATTTTAATCTCTTAGATAGAGGTTCTTTTTCTACTTCGGAATTCTTTTGTCCAAGCTCCAGAGTTTTATTAGAAATTTTCAACCTAATTTGTTTAAACAATGGCATATTATCAGGATCAATTTCTTTATAAGTTCTTCCTCGGTCATCAAACGCATAGTCATCAAAACCTGAATAGGAACCACCATTCACGTCAGGTATAATATTAGTTAAAGAAGATCTAAATATAACATCATGAACATTTGAAACAGGCTCATCTGACAAATCCTCCGCATATGAAGAATTTGAAAAGGCTAATATTAAAAGTATCGCTAACAAATATCGTTTCATTCTAATCCATCCTTAAATATAACTCAACGGATTCACAGGTTTTCCG
>JAAVBM010000088.1 GCA_014803505.1 bacterium
ATAATGTGCCGTTTTTGGGTTTATGTGTAGGTATGCAATGTGCCGTTATTGAGTATGCAAGAAATGTTGTTGGCTTGAAAGGCGCTAACTCAAAAGAATTTGATGAAAACGCAGCATATCCAGTTATTGATATTATGCTTGAACAAAAAAATGTTAAAGGTTACGGCGGGACTATGAGGCTTGGGGCTTATGAATGTCATTTGAAAAAAGATTCAAAAGCTGCAAAAGCTTATGGTTCTGAGGTAATATCAGAACGTCACAGACACAGATATGAAGTTAATAATGAATATTTAGATAAAATTGCTGATGCAGGGCTAGTATTCTCTGGTATGTCACCTGACGGAATGTTGGCAGAAGTTGTTGAATTGCCGCAATTAGATTGGTTTGTGGCTTGTCAATTCCATCCGGAATTTAAATCTCGTCCGGATAGACCTCATCCATTATTCAAAGGTCTAATTGACGCAGTAATTAAACAGAAATACAGTAAATAATATATCATATTTATAGGAGAGTTTTGATGAATAATAGTGAGGGATTGAAAAAATTTACGACTGTAAATTTCTTAAATTTTGCACTCGGATTTTTAGGGTTACAATTTGCTTGGCAGATGAGAATTATTCTGTCTGCTCCTGTTACTGAGAATTTAGGAGCAAGCCCTTTTATATATGGTTTGATTTGGTTAGCAGGACCTTTTACAGGGATGGTAGTTCAACCGCTAATTGGAGCTTTATCAGATAAAACAAAATCACGTTTTGGACGTCGCAGACCGTATTTGTTAGGAGGTGCAATTATTGCTTCTCTTGCTTTATGGTTGTTTCCTAATTCCGGTAATATTGCCAATTTATTTGGAAATGTACCGGCATGGGCAGGATTGCTTGTTGCTGCTATTTTAATTTGGATTATTGATGCGTGTATAAATATTGCACAAGGTCCTTATAGAGCATTGATTCCAGATGTAGTTCCTAAAGAACAACATTCTCTTGCTAATTCTTATATAAGTTTAGCAATTGGCTTGGGCTCTGTTATCGCAGCTGCTACGGCTCCTGTGTTGAAATATGCTTTCCATTATCAAATGTCAATACCGGCTCAGTTTATAATGGCTGCGCTTGCATTCTCTTTTGCTATGATTTGGACGTGTATGACAATTCAAGAAAGAAGTACTTTAGATATTGATATTGAAGAAGATAAAAAAGAAGAAGTTGGTTTTTGGCAATCAATGAAAGAATTTTTCGCATTATCACCTGAGGTTTCTAAAATTTGTATTATGCAATTTTTTACTTGGATTGGTATGATGTGTATGATGATTTTCTTTACTAATTTTGCGATTCATACAGTTTATGGAGTTCCGGATTTAACAAAATTAGCGTTAGATGTTCAAGATAAATTTTCAATGCAAGTTACGCAAGCAACAAATTATTCATCTATTTGTTTTGCTGTATTTAATTTAGTATGTTTTATTATTGCAATACCTATCGGAGTTCTTGCAGGGAAATTTGGAAATAAAAAAGTACACATAATTTCATTGTTATCAATGGTAATTGCTTATTTAATTATGGGTATATTTAAAACTTCTTCAATTGCGGTTGCTGCGGGTATGGCATTATCAGGTATTGGCTGGGCAAGTGTTTGCGCATTACCTTTTGCAATGCTTTCACGTTATATTAAGCCGGGAACTGAAGGCTCAGTGATGGGTTTATTTAATATATTTATTGCAGGTCCGCAAGTTTTTGTATGTACGCTGGTAGCTTGGATTATTAACAAGGCTGTATTTCAATCAGATTTATATGACGGATATTTGAATTATCATTACGAATATGCCTTTTTTATAGGTGCTTTGTGTTTACTGGTTGCTGCTTTTTTAACAAGAACAATAAAAGAATAATTGAAAAAGGAGTGAGTTTTCACTCCTTTTGTTTATATTAAAATTTCGCCGTTTTCTATTTTGTATATTTGTACATCTTTTAAAAATTCATCTTCAAATAATATTGTATCAACTGATGTAATTATTGTTTGAGTATTTTGGTTTATTGATTTTAAAAGATAATTTTGGCGTATGTCATCGAGTTCAGCTAAAACGTCATCCAATAGTAAAATAGGTTCATCTCCTGTTTTTTCAGTAATAATATCCAGTTCAGAGAGTTTTAGTGCCAAAACTATTGTACGTTGTTGTCCTTGAGATGCAAATTTAGTGGATTCCAGATTGTTTATGTAGAAGATAATATCATCTCTATGTGGTCCTACGCAAGCTTGGCAGCGTCGAATTTCTTCAATTCGGCGTTCTTCAAGAGATTCTTTAAATGCTTTTTGGATTTCTTCTATTTCTGTAATCTCATTTTCTAAAAAGCTACAATCATATTTTATTGTAAGTGATTCGGTTTCACTTATTGTTTGGTGTTTTTCTTGCGCAATTTTTTCTATTTCCCTAAGATATTTTTTTCTTATGTAGATAATATTGCTTCCTGTAATTGATAATTGTTCATTATAAACATCCAGCAAGTTGTCATTAACAGTCCCGATTTTAGCGCATTCTTTAAGAAAATTGTTTTTTTGAATCCTTATTTTGTCATATTTTGATAATCTATCATCATATGCTGGGTAAATTTGTGATATTGCGCGATCAAGCCAATCTCTTCTATCTTGAGGGGCTCCTCTAAGTAATAGTAAATCTGAAGTCGAAAATAAAACTGTTTTTAGTACAGATTTAAAGTCTTTTAATGTTGATTTTATTTTGTTGACTTTAAGTTCTCTTTTCTTTTCTGTGTTGTATGAATAAGTAAGGTCAATTTCAGTATTTGATTTAATTAGGTCAAGTTCGATTTTTACGCTATTTTGCTCAAAGTTTATTAGTTCCAGTAGATTAGATGTTCTTGGAGTCTTTAGTGCTGATAGAAAGTAAATGCTTTCAAGAATATTTGTTTTTCCTTGAGCATTCTTTCCTATAATCAATACTTTAGACTTTTCAAAATCTAATTCTAAATCCTTACAATTTCGATAATCAGTTAATTTTAGTTTGTTCAACTTCATAAGAATATTATACTTCAAACATATGATTTTTCTCTGATTATAGACTAAGTTCAAATTTTAGTGTATAATGTATTTGTCGTAATACTATTTATAAGAAGGATTGGTTGGATGTTACCAGTAATATCAGAAGAGATAGCTAATACAGCTTTTAATGAAATTTTTGAAGATATGCCTGCTTGGCGTAAACGAATGATTCATTATATAAAGGAAGAAAATCCTGAAATAAATACAGCGATTATTGAAGCAGCTAATAAAACGGATCTTGATCCGAAGGCTGTAGCTTTGGGTGCATATATGACATATTTAATGATCGAACTTGCATCTAAAGATGGTGATGCGATTATGAACTTTACAGAATAATGGTGGTTATTGATTATGATTATTGAAGATTTATTGAAAGAACTTATGGACAGAAAAGGCTCAGACTTACATATTTCGTCTGCTTTGCCTCCAGTAGTACGTGTTGACGGAAAATTGATTAGACTGGACTGTGAACCTTTAACTCCAGAAGGTGTTGAAGCTTTATTATTCCCAATGATGTCTAACGAACAAAGACGTAGGCTTGAACAAGAATGGGAATTAGACTTTTCATATGGTGTGGAAGGCATCGGTCGTTTTCGTGTGAACTTTTATAAAGATAAAGGTTCATATGCTGCTGCATTCAGAACGATTGCAACAACAGCGCCTCAATTGGAAGATTTGGGTATGCCTCCAATCGTTACAACTATTGCTGAAAAACCACGTGGATTGGTTTTGGTAACTGGTCCTACCGGTTCAGGTAAATCTACAACTCTAGCAGCAATGGTTGACTATATTAACAGAACTCGTGCTGAACATATTTTGACAATTGAAGACCCTGTCGAATTTGTACACACTTCAAAAGTTTCTGTTATTCACCAACGTGAATTAGGTATGGATACAAGATCTTTTGCGAATGCTTTGAAATCTGCACTTCGTGAAGACCCTGATATTATACTTGTAGGTGAGATGCGTGACCACGAAACTATTGCGTTAGCGTTGACAGCTGCAGAAACAGGTCACTTAGTGTTCGGAACACTTCACACCTCATCTGCTTCTCAAACTATTGACCGTATTATTGACGTATTTCCGGAAGCTCAACAACAACAAATTCGTGTACAGCTTGCAAACTCTTTAGTAGCTGTATTCTCACAAACATTACTTCCAAAACGTCAACCAGACGGTTCTCGAAAAGGTCGTGTAATGGCTCAAGAAATCATGGTTGTTACACCTGCTATTGCAAACCTTATTCGTGAAGCAAAAGCTGCTCAAATATATTCTACAATTCAAACTTCTTCCGGTGCAGGTATGCAAACTCTTGAATCTGCATTGGCTGAATTATTCAAAAAAGGTTTGGTTTCTATAGAAGATGCTTTAGCTAAATCTTCTAAACCTGCTGAGTTAAAACGTTTGATTCAAGGATAATATTTGATATTACTAAAGTTAAATGGAGGGTACCTTTATGGCATCTATAGTTGACGCTTTTAATGAAGCTTTTAACGAGGATTTATCCTTTTTAAAAATAGCAGTTTATTCTATTCCTGTTTATTTTTGTGCAAGGTGGTTTCTCGTTGGTAAGATGGATTTAGTCTACTTTTGGGGGCCGGTAGTAGGTATCCTTCTTTTTGCATTGTTAACGCAGGGTATTAATAATGTCCGAATGAATAAAAAGGAAATTTTAACATTTAATGTCCTAAAATTAGGCAATGCTTTAGTTAGAGCGTGTCTTGTTATTATTCCATATGCAATTGTTTTAGGATACATAGGTTATATGATTACTACTTTTGTTCATATCCCTATTGAATTAGACCATGTTCCTTTAATTTTTGCTATTATTGTATGGTCTATTTTAGGTTCAATATTATTGACTGCATATCTTTCTTTCGCTAAATATTTAAAAATTTGGCAAGGTTATAATGTTCCTGTAATTATTGAATCTTGCGTAGATGTTTTTATCAGCTTCTTATTTTTTATTCCGCAATTGTTAGCCGCTAATGTTATTTTAGTTGGACCTGTAGCTTATATTTTCCGTTATTTTAATTTACCATTTACTCATTGGGGGTTTGTTTTATATTCTTCAATGATATTTGTAGCTAACATTTCTATTCTTGCTAATTATTTTGCTCAAACAGCATATGAAAATGTTAAGGGTAATAATGAAGAATATGACGATAATCATAATAAAATTGATGTTATTAATGATTCGGCGGAACGTTTGAATGGTAAATAAAAATAATTAAAAGTTTAAAAAATAAAGAAAGAATGAGCAATTAGTTTATCTGGTTGCTCGTTCTTTTTTTTACTAGTTTTTCATTTCTCGTAATTTCTTTAACTGATCTCGTATTTGGGCTGCTCTTTCAAAATCGAGGATTTTTGCAGCTTTATGCATATCTTTTTCTAATTTATCAATAAGTTTTGGTAAATCTTTTTTCTCAATACCGAGATCTACCATTTCTTCTGCTACAATATCTTCAAGGTTTCTGTAGCTGGCTACTAGTGATAGCAGATTATTTTCTATAGGTTTTTTAATAGTTTGTGGAATGATGCCATATTTTTTGTTGTGTTCTATCTGAATTTTTCGTCTTCGTTCTGTTTCTTTTATTGCTCTGTCCATTGAATCAGTTATTTTATCTGCATACATAATAACTTCACCACAGGCATTTCTTGCGGCTCTTCCTATTGTTTGAATCAAGCTGGTATCAGAACGTAAAAATCCTTCTTTATCTGCATCCATAATAACAACTAGTGATACTTCCGGAATATCGAGACCTTCTCTCAGTAAGTTTACTCCAATAAGAACGTCAAATTCTCCTAGTCTTAAATCTCTAAGAATTTCTACTCTTTCAATTGATTTAACTTCACTATGTAAATATCTTACACATATTCCTTCTTGTACAAAGAAATCTGTCAAATCTTCAGCCATACGTTTGGTAAGTGTTGTAATAAGTATTCTTTCGTCTTTTTCTGTTCTTTTTTGAATTTCTATTTTTAGATCTTGAATTTGTGTGTCAATAGGTCTTACAGAAATTTTAGGGTCTAAAAGTCCTGTTGGTCTGATAATTTGTTCTACTATTTGAGATGAATTATCTTTTTCAAAATCTCCGGGGGTTGCCGAAATATAAATTTTTTGTCCTACTTTTTTGTAGAATTCTTCGTTTTTTAGAGGTCTGTTATCTTTTGCGCAAGGTAATCTGAATCCGTAATCTACAAGAACTTTTTTTCTGGCTGCGTCTCCATGGCTCATTCCTTTTATTTGCGGAAGTGTAACGTGGGATTCGTCAATAATAGTAAGAAAATCTCCATGAAAGTAATCTAATAGTGTTGCAGGTGCAGAACCTACGGGTCTTCTTTCTATGATTCTGGAATAGTTTTCTATACCTGTGCAGTATCCCATTTCTTTTATCATTTCAATGTCATATTTGACGCGTTGTTCCAAGCGTTGAGCTTCAACAAGTTTGTTTTCGTTATTTAATTCTATTAGACGTTGCTGGAGTTCTTGTCTTATTAGATCAAGCGTTTCTTCTTCGTTTTCATCATAAGAAATATAATGAACTGCTGGATAAATGACAACAGATTGTGGAGTTTCAAGGATTTCGCCTGAAACATTGTCGATTCTTACTATTTTCTCGACTTCATCACCAAAGAAATAAATCCTTGTTATAATTTTTTCATAAGCCGGCATAATTTCGACAATGTCACCTCTGGCTCTGAATGTTGAACATTTTAATTCTAAGTCATTTCTTTCATAGCGAGTTTCAACAAGGTGTTTTAAAAGTACATCTCTGTCGATTTCATCACCAACATTTATTTCTACTGATCCTTTAAAATAATTTTCAGGTAAACCTAAACCATAGATGCAGCTTACAGACGCAATAACAATAACGTCGTTACGCTCATATAGGCTTCTTGTTGTATTGTGTCTAAGTCGGTCTATTTCCTCATTTATTGATGATGATTTTTCTATATAGGTATCTGTTCTTGGAATATATGCTTCCGGCTGATAATAGTCATAGTAAGATATAAAATATTCAACCGCATTGTCAGGAAAAAGTTCTTTAAATTCATTATAAAGCTGTGCTGCCAGAGTTTTATTGTGAGCAATAATAAGTGTAGGCTTTTGTACTTCTTCAATAACGTTTGCTATTGTGAAAGTTTTTCCCGAACCTGTAATTCCTAATAAGGTTTGTGTATCGTACCCTTTTTGTATGCCTTCTGTCAGTTGTTTTATCGCTTTAGGCTGGTCTCCTGATGGTTTATATTTTGAACTTATTTTGAATTCTCTGTATTCCATAATAATATTTTAATACAAAATTTGATTTATTGTATTCATCCTATTGTGTTCTTTAAAAAAATAGTGTATTATCCTCTGTATAAGTATATTATGAGGTTATTGTATAATGGAAAGAATTTTAAGTGCATTTAAAAATTTGTACAAAGGTGAAGACGTAGCTAAAACTCATTGGTTGATAGTGTTGTTTTTTATCCTTCCTTGCGCTGCAGCTTCTGTATTTAGGTTTTGTGATAAAGATACAAAGGAGATTTGGATTCCTCTGTTAATTGTAGGTTCTATTCTTCTACTTTTATCAATTATACCGATGTTTATGTTGACAGGTTTTAATTTTAAATTCTTAAATATGAGATTAACTGACGCTGTAGGTTTACCTAAATTTGATTTGGATTGCATAAAGATTGCTATAAAACTTATACCACTAAGTCTTGTTTGGGGGATATATATTGGTGTTCCATCCTTCTTATATCTGGGAGCTGTAATTCTTGTTTTTGTAGCATATATGTCTGCTAATCAGAAAGAACCTTTAGCATTAATTGTCGGGCTCTGCTTGATGATGTTGTTTTTATTCTTATTGATTATTCCTTTATTTATAATTACTCCATTTTTAAAATTTATCAATATGAAGTTTGCAGAAAAGTTTGAGTATACTTCTGATATGTTTAATCCGCTAACTCCATTTTTGTATATGAAAAAAGCATTTAAGGATTCAATGATTACAGCGTTGAAGTTTGTTTTGGTAGGAATGGCAACTTCGTTTGCAGCTCAAATTGTTACAATGATTTTTGTAATTTTTATAATGGTATATTCTGTTATATTTGCACTTTTTGTTCCTGAAAATTCAAATCTTTTTATTATGCCCGGATTTGTGATTCCGGTAATTATACTATCAGGTATTTGTGCTCTTGTTTCGGCGTATGTGCAATTTATAACAGCATTTGCTTATAGTGATAATCTTATGGATGTTTATAAAGAAAAGATAAGAGAAAATGTCTAATAATTAATTGTAAAAAAAGGAACCACTTCTGGTTCCTTTTTTTATCTGTTATTAGATAAAGCTAAAACGTTTTTTATAAACTCTTTTTTATCATTATTAGAATAATCAGTGTTCGAAGTTTTATTTTTGTTTATATGGTTATCAAAGAATTTGCTAATCATATTTTCTTGTCTGATAGTAGAGAATTCTTCCCAATACGGAGTTTTTCTGATTTTATTGATTATTTCTGTTTCTAAATCCTCAAATGTTGCAAGTGTATATTTTTGTTCAATTGGTTTTGGATTTTTTTTAGTAGGAGTTATTTCTATTTCTATAGCTTGGTGCTCTACTGTTTCAGGCTGAGTGGTTTGAGAATCTTCTATTTTATCATTTTGAACAGTTTCCTCTGTGGCTTTTGATATAAATTGAATTTCTTTATTCTCAAAAGCATTTTCGATTTCTTGTTTTTTAAAGATATCTCTATTATTTAATTTGTCTTTAAATCGTTCGGCTAGTCCCATGTTTAAATCCTTTTACTTATTAAATATATTTTCAAATTTTTCTGCCATACTAAGTTTGTATAAATTATCTGCAATATTTTGAGCTAGTCCCTTGTAGCTTTGAGAAATATTTGATTCATCATTGATATCGCTCACAGGAACCCCTTTGTTTATAGCGCTCATTATTGTAAAGTAATTGTTTGGAATTTTCCAATAAATATCTTTGGATAAAACTTTTTCAATATCATTTTCTTTAATTTCGTCGTTTTCCATATATCTGTTAACAACGATTTTTGTATCTTCTTTATCGTAACCAAGTTTATCAAATAATTCCAAACATCTTTGCGTATTTCTCAATGCCGGAAGATTTGCAACCGTTACTAACATAATTAAGTCTGAGTTGTCCAGAGCTGCAATATTCTTGCCTTCGAAACTAGCTTCCGCATCTATAATTATGTATGAAAAAGTTTCTTTTAATGTGTTTATCAATTTGCTTATTTGTTTTGGCTGAATATTATCAGCTTGTTTGAAATAAGGCGGATCCGCCAATACATATAAGCTTGTTTTTTTATATCTTTCAAGTGTACTCAATAAAAATGTTTCATTTATTTTATCGAGATTTTCAAGCATATATGATATGTTAAAAGATGGTTTTAGGTTCAAAAAAGTTGTAATATCGCCCATTTGGAAATTCAAATCGATGAGGGCAATATTTTCTTTAGTAATTTTTGATAGTTCAATAGCCAAATTAGATGCGAGTGAAGTTTTTCCAATTCCACCTTTGTTTGAAAATATTGAAATAACTTTACATTTGCTATTGTTTACAGTTACAGAATCCTGAGCAATAAGCTTACTAACAGCTTCAAAAAATTCGCTTTTGATAATAGGTATAGGAACAAATTCTTTAGCTCCTGCGCGCATTATTTCAATAATCAGATCAACAGAAGGATTATCTGATAACGCTAAAACTTTGCAGTTTTTAAATTCTTTTGTGACTTTTAGAATCAAGTCAAGTTTAGAGCGTTTATTCGTCGATAAATCAACAATAAATAGAGATTTATCTTTTGCTTCCGATAACTTGTTTAGTATGAAAGTGGCATCAGTAGTATTAAAAATATCAAGATTATCAAATTCACTAGCGAAAAGCTTAATAACTTCGTTAGTTGAGTATTCTTCTGATAATATAATTGTTGTAAGCTTATTCATTCCCTACCGTACCCCTATGGTTCCAGTATATCATATTGGAGAAGGTTATGCAATCATTCGTAAAGAAAAAAGCCCCGTATAGGCGGATTTTGTTACCTGCTTTGGCTCGCAGGTGGGTGAGCACCCTGACTAATCCGTTTCCCGCTGGCGATAAAAATCGGCGGGTATACTTCAATGCCATGGAGTTAACTCTCCCTATTTATATAAATGTAGGAACAAAATTAACACCCATACAGAGCTTGCTTCATTTTAACATATTTTTTCAAGCTTTGCAAATTATACATTGAGGCTATTTACATTTTTAAAATACTTTGAGCATATTTTTCTGCAGCATCAGCTTCAGCGATAGCTGAACTATAATTACTCATATCAGTGTTTTGTTGAATAACAGCTGCTTGTGGACTCGGAATGTATGTTCTTACAGGTTCAGTTTCTTCCTGTTTTTTTTCTATTGGTTGTTGTTGGAAGTTACTTTCTGGTGATGGAATATAAGATCTGAGTTCCGGTTTTTGTCCGTTTGCGGTCATTTTGATTAAATTAGTATTACTTGTATATGAGTTTGGATTTCTTTGAATTGTAGCATGTTCCGGAGTTTTGACTTGCGGAATGTTTTGTTCACTTACGTTGGAATTAGCTGCAGTTTCAGAAATTTGAGTTTCTTTTTCTTCTTTATCTTCATCTAAAACTGAATTTGTAGGGCGTCCAAAGATCGCATGTGTTGCTTTGGTTGTCCATTTTGCAATAAATGGTGAGATAAGCATCATTGGAATAAGGAATCTTATAGGATAACCAACTATATTTTTACCCCAATATTTTGATTTTCTCAAAAGATTTAGGTTTGCAGCGTCTTTTGAAGCATAAGGTTTAATTCTTTCGATACCTACAGTCAATATTTTGCCTGCTTTTTTCAATAGTTTTAAGAATGGGTTTTTAACTCCAGCCATAAGTTGTCTATCTAGAACTTTTTTTCTAAGTTTATAACCTTTTTTGCTAACAGCACCTTTTACTGCATATCTTTCGTTAAAGAATTTTAGATTTTTTCTATAAGCTTCAACTTGATCTTTTGTCATTCCAAGATATTTCAAGCCACCAACTTTATGCATAGCCCAGATTCCAATAGGTAGAGCTAAGAAGTATGAAAAATCGTTAACAAATCTTTCTGCTAAAGTTTTACCTTTTTCACCTTTTGGTGCTTTTGCTGTGTGAATAAGCATATCTGCAAAGATTGCAGCTTGCATAAGTACAGCCATTTTTCCACCTGCATATCTGTTTGTGCAGCCTTCAATTAAGTATCCGAAGCCCTTACCAACAGCTTTACCAAATTTTGTTTTTGCACCGGTTTTAGCCGTTACGGATAATTTGTTTACAATTTCAGATAATCCGACTTCACGTCCAAATAAGTGACCAAATACTTTACCTAGGGTGCCATCTTTTTTCCAAATTACAACTTTTAAATTTTGATTTCCGTTTTTAAGTGTATTTGTAAGTTCGTTCAAGTGAGATAGAGCGTAAGATTCTTCTGTTAATTTTGCGTAATGTTCTACTGAGCTGAAACCTAAACCTTTGGTGATTTTTAATTCTTTTAGTAATTTAGCAACTTCATCAGCTGATTTTCCCACTATATCAGCTGAATTTACTCCGAAAAATTGAAGTTCTTCTAATTGAAGACGTTTTAATTTTTCAGCTTTTGATAAGCCTTTTATTGATTCCATGAAATTATTGATGTAAGTGGAATCTTTTCCGTATTGTTTTAATTGAGCACCTTGTTCTATTGGTTTTAAAAATTCTTCAAATACTTGTCTTACATCTGCAATTTTAAAACCATCCAAACCTGCTGCCGGAACTTTAACCATTTTACATTCAGGTTTAGTTGGGGTATTTCTTAAAGCGTAAAGTATTCTGTTTTTAGGATTATTAGTAACTCTGTCTAAGTATTGAACGATAGCATTATATGCATTGCCTAATGTTTGAATAGGTTTTGATTTATAAAAATTACTACCGGTAATGGTGTCAGATAGTTTGTCAGCTTTGCCGGTAACTTTACCTAAAATACTTTCTTCGTATGTTCCATTACATTTTGCATTAAATTTATCCATACCTTGGGATATTCCATACCATAATGCAGCAGTAAGCGGTACAGTGTAAGGGCTTTGTCCCATCTCTGCACTGTTTTTTACCCTATTCCCAAGTTGCGTATCACTGACATTTTGAGGTACTCCAGGAATGGTTGTTGTCCCTTGCATTGCAAGAGCTTGGGTTTGTAATTGAGATGGATTTTGTCTGAAACTTACTGTTTTTTGTTGTAAGCTCGGAATGTTTAATGAATTAACTTGTTCTGACATTCTACTTTCCTATTGATTTCCCTACAAGTATATAAAAACATTTTTTTTTGATTAGTTGCTATTATATTAAAATTTTTTATATTATGTAACGAAATGTTACAGCTTTAGCCTTTTCTGAAATATTTAAAACTGTATATACTTTATATATACAAGAGAGATGATTAAATAAGAGAGGCTACAAAATGGCAGTTGCAAATTTAAAGAAAATAGATAATAAATTGAAAGATATTTACAAAGATCAAATCACAACTGCAGTACCTGCTGCATCTCAAGAACCATTTGTTGATAGATCAGATTTATTATTTCAACAGATGAATTTCATCGCAACATATAACAAACAAATGTTACATATTGCTTAAAAAAGTTTTTAACTCCAATTTAATTTAATTTTTCCCCTACAAATTTTATCCCTGATTTCACAAGAAGTCAGGTTTTTTTTGCGTATTTTAGTAAAAAGTGTTTTTATGTTATATTCATAAAATAGGGAGAGGTTGTTTATTATGGATAAGAAAAAGTTTATTAACCTTTTATGTTTTATTATATTAGCTGTTGTAACTGTTTGGCTCAGGTATTTATATTTGAATACTGATCTGTGGTATGACGAAGCTTGTTCTTGGTTTACGGCTAAACAATCGTTTCCTTTCGGTATCGAGGATAATTTAAGCTCTTTGGATCTTCAACATACGCCGTTATATTTTTATATGTTGCATTTTTGGATGAAAATGTTTGGTGATTCTGAGATTGCCATGCGAATATTATCTCTTATTTTTGGACTTGCTTCAGTACCTATGGTTTATTTAACAGCAAAGAAAATTGCCAATAAACAAGTTGCTCTGTTTGCAACAGCTTTAACTGCGGTTTCTCCGTTGATGACTATTTTTTCTGTTGAAATCAGAATGTATCCTGTTGTTATCTTTTGGGTATTGTTATCTTTGAACTATTTAATTGATTTTGAACAGAAAAAAGATAATAAATCTCTAGTGAAGTTAGTTATTGCTAATTTGTTAATTCCGTACACGCTTGTTGGCGGAATATTGTATAATGTTTCACTGGCTGCTTGTTATTTGATTTATTTATTGCTAAATAAATCGTCTGTTATAAAAAAATATTTAGTAGCGTTAAGTGTGGAATTATTATGTTTGATTCCATATTTTATAAAAATTGCATACTATGCAAAAATGCGAGATCTTTTTGTTGTTTCACACGAAGGTCATTTGAAGTTTTTCCATGTTGTGGATGTGATTAGGAATTTCTTTGGTGTAAATATTGCAACTAATATTTATTGGCCGGAAGAAATGCCTTATGATTTAACCATTTTATTTGCAATTTCCGTAATCGTTCCTTGTGTTTATTTTGTATATGGATTAGTTCAAGGTTGTAAAAATTCTGATAAATTCTTAAGGACATTGTATTGTATATTTTTTATTAGTTTTGGTTTATCAGTACTCTTTTCATTATTAGAAGTAAATGTGTTCACTTCACGTTATATATTATATTTGTTACCTCCATTTTTTATTTTATCTGTTTTAGGGTTGTCAAAGATGTTAACAGCTAAACATTGGCAATCATTTTTAACGGTGTATTTGATAATCGTTACTATTTTTAATGTTTATTTTTCAAAGAATTTTGATAATCTTAAAACTCGGGCATTTAAATCAGTGAAGATTGAGGCTGATAAATTAGAATTGGATGCAAATGATATTGTTATTATGCCATTTGGTTCCGATGCTCCGTATTATTTTAGATCATTATCTTCACCAAGAGTTTTTGAATTTGATTTTCATAAAGAAATACGTAATCCGAATAATGAAAAGTATTATGATGAAAAACAACAGCAAAATATGTTTGGAAGTAGGGCTGCTCGTGTTGTTTATACTGCTGTTATGTCAGATAGGGTGTTTTCGGATGCTTATTTTGAGTATTTTCTAAAAAATATAAATTATACAGTACCGTCCGGAAGATATGTTTTAATGGCGTTGTATAGTTCTGATGCTTCATTACTAATTGATATTCAGGATTTGCGAAAATCAATTAAAGATGAGCATAGTGTTCAAAAACAAATTTCTAATGTTATGTTTGCAAAATATCTTTATGATACAAGAGCTATGTTAATGTTTGATTTTGACTTATTGAAAACTTATACTTATAATAATTATACATTCTTATTGTTTAGAAAACGTTAATATCTGAGGTTATGTATGAAAAAGGCTGTGGCTTTTTTAATAATATTTTTGTTATCAATGACTATAGTTAAATCAAATGAAACAGATTCGCAGACTATGTGGAAACGTGTTGATAGCAATAGTTTTATTTATCAAGATGGAATTATTGGAACTGAAGATATTTATGGTTTTTCATTTCTTTTAAAAGCCTATAACAAAGGACAATATGAACCTGTAAGCGGGAAACGTATTTTATATACCTTAACGCAGTATACTATTGATTGTGATAAGAAAAAGTATAAAATAGGTGTTATTGATTCTTATGGAGAAAGAGATAATTTTATTTCCGGAGATTATAATAAATATGCTCAATTTCAACCTATAGTTTCAGGAACTTCTGTCGCCAGTGTTGCTGAAAAACTTTGTAAACCATAAAAAATCCTGAACTTATGTTCAGGATTTTTTTATTATGCTGCTACATCCAATTTATTACCGGTTTCTTTTGGAGGATTTTCAATTTTTTGTTCCGGTTTTACTTCGGAGTCAGCTTTTTTTATTTCAGGGGTTGTTGATAATTCTACAGTATCGGCTTCCGGTGTTTTTTCCAATTTTACAGCATTTTCAAGAAAATCTGTTTTGAATTCCTCTAAAGGCATTTGTCGGGTACCATTTTTATCTCCAACAATAGTTACTATTCCATCATTTTTTGTTGCTGTAATTTTTTCACCATCTTTTGTTGTATAGCTAATTGTTGTAAATGGTTTAATTGGTGCTGTTTCTACCATAGACGCCTTCTTTCTTGATTGTTTACATTATTTGTTAATAGTGATGAACTTTGGTAATTGATTAATTATTTATACATCTTTACAGTTCTTAATTTTTTGAGCGTGTTTTGCTCGTTCCTTCATTATTATTTCATAAATCATATCTTTTAATAGTGCTATTTTTTCTTCAAACATAAAATACGGATTTTCTTGTATCAAACATTCCGGTGTAAGTTTTATATGTTTTTTGTTCATTTTTTTCGCATAATTGTATTGAGTATAGTATGCATTATTTTCTGTAATAAGTTTGTATCTTATGTTTTGTAAGTAATCTATTTTATATTCAGGTTTCATACCTGCAAAAAACTTTTTTATAGCCAGTTTCATTTTAAAGAGAGCTTTTTTATCTGTGGCATCTGTATATATCGCAGTTTCATAAAGTTCATCAGGATCTTTACCTGTTACATATAAAAGGTGGTTTGCTCTTTGATCTCTTGCTAGTATTTTTGGATGAAAAAGACTGTCTGTAAAGTGTCGAAATTCATGTATTACATAAGGCAGATTCATTATGCTTACTTTGTTATCTTTCTCGCAGCAAAGTTCTAAAGCTTCACTTTCTATATTTGCAGAATAAGGGCAAAAGTTTAAGCGTTGTGCGCAAATTGTACCATATTCAGGATCTTCTGTATAAGGAATAATACCTAATCTTACTTTTTTCGGTAGAATACTTATTATTGAACTTTTTATATCTTGTAATGTTAGGGTTTCTTTTTTAGTTTTTTCCATAACACTGTTGTAGAACTTATGGCAAAGCTGTGCAGCTTTACGTTGTCTTTCTTCAAAAGAGCCACGAGTGTATTGGTATGGTAACATTAAGTTTTTATTTATTCTGTTATAAGCCATACTGTATTAATGTCGAAAAAGATATTTTTTGTTATTTTTTTATAATTTGTTAAATTTTATTATTAATGATATTCTTAACGTATGATTGAGTTAATGATTTTATTTGTATTGCTGAAGCATGATTTGACGATGTATTCGATATTGAAACGCATACAAGAACATTTTCTTGCTTTTACCAGTCCGAGTTTTGGAGCATTAAAGCCCGCTCTTACCAGATTGGAAAAGAATGGTTTTATAACATCATCAAAGCATATGTCTGAAGGTGGAAAATTATCAGTTTTTTATTCTATCACTAGAGATGGAACTAAAGAATTAAAGAATTTATTATTAAAACCATTTTCAAATAATCCGCTTCAGTTTTTGTCTGATGCAAAGGTTAAGTTGTGTTGTGCAGGTTTTCTAAATAGTCAGGAAGTTTCTGAATTATTAGAAACTATTAAGGCTAATGCTTTTGTACATAGATTAAATGCAGAGAAAATTTTAACTGATGAATATACTCCGGTAGATTTTTATCAAAGAATTGTTCTGGATAATACAATTTGTGAATATAAGAATTTTATTTCAATGATAGAAGGTTTTGAAAAAGATAATGGCAGCAATAGTAGATAGTGTTCTTGAAAATTCTATAGCTCAAGAACTTGAAATAGAAAAAGGTGATGAAATTTTATCAATAGATGGTTGTAAAATGCAAGATATGATTGATTATAATTTTTATATGAAATCAGAATTGATTACTGTCGAAGTTAAAAAAACTAATGGTGAAATTGAAGAAATCGAAATAGAAAAAGATTATGATGATGATTTAGGAATTGTTTTTGAAAGTGCAGTTTTTGATAGAGTCAAACCGTGTTTGAATCATTGCATTTTTTGCTTTGTTGACCAACAACCAAAGGGTTTACGTGATACTCTTTATGTTAAAGATGATGACTATAGATTATCTTACCTTCAGGGTACTTATATTACTTTAACTAATTTAAAAGATGAAGATAAAGACCGTATAAAACGTATGCATCTCGGGCCATTTTATGTGTCTGTGCATACAACTAATCCTGAACTTCGTGTTCAAATGCTTCGAAATCCTAATGCAGGAAAAGCTTTAGAAAATTTGAATTGGTTTAGAAAAAATAAAATTCCATTCCACGCTCAAATTGTTTTATGTCCCGGAATTAATGACGGAAAAGAGCTAGATAGAACACTTGCAGATTTAGCGAAATTGAAAAATACAGTTTTGTCGGTTGCAATAGTTCCTGTAGGTTTGACACAGTTTAGGCCAGAGGGTGAATTACGTAGAGTTGATGAAAAATGTGCAAAAGAAACAATCGCAATCGCTTCAAAATATAAAAGAGTTTGCTGTTCCGATGAATTTTTCTTACTTGCCGGTGAACCGATTCCACCTGCAAAATACTACGGAAATTTCTGTCAGCTTGATGACGGTGTTGGTGCATTGAGATTGACTCTTGACGATTTTAATAAAATAAAATTACCAAAAACTGTTTCTAAACCTTATAAAATGATTTTTGCGTGTTCTTATGCCGCAAAAGATATGTTAAAAGAAGTTTGCGTAAAATTAAATAAGATAAAAAATTTAACAGTTGAAGTTCATCCTGTAAAATCAGAATATTGGGGACAAGATATTACGGTTGCCGGGTTGATTACTACTGATGACTTAATAAGAACAGTTAAAAATGTTGAATGTGATACTGTAATTATTCCGTCAATTATGCTTAGACCTTATACTGAAGATTTTTTAGACGGAAAAACTTTGTCTTATGTTAAAGCGGAAACTGCTAAAGACTTTTATGTTCAACAAAATATTTATTCACTCAAAGAAGTTGTTGATTATATCAAAGGTATTTAAGGTACAGGATCGTATCCGCCAGGGTTTCCCGGATGACAGCGGCATATACGTTTAACTCCAAGCCAGCCACCTTTTAATACCCCATATTTGAGTATTGCTTGTTTTGTATATTCAGAGCAGGTTGGATAAAATCTGCATACTGATGGTGTAAATTTAGAAAACCATTGATAAATTTTTATTAAAAATAAAAATACTTGTTTCATGTTTAGTAAACTGCATCTCCGATTGTATCGATAGCTTCAACTTTGATATCTGTAATAAGTTCAGAGTAAGAAATAACAACTATTGTAGGAATATGTCTTTCTAAAAGTTGATACAATGGAAGTCTGATTCTTGGTGAACATAGAACTACAGGCTGTTTCCCACAGGTTTGATGGGCACGCATTAGAGTTGTAGCTGTTGTTTCAATGAGTTCTTGAACCTGAACAGGATTCAATAGAAACATTGTTCCAAGCTCTGTTCTCTGGCAGCTGTCATCAAGAGTTTTTTCCCATTCAGGTGATAGAGTTAGAGCATATAACACTTTATCTTCCTGAACATTAGATAAACAGATCTGACGTCCGAGTGCAGCTCTTAATCGTTCGGACAAAATATCAGGTTCTTTTGAAAATCTTGCGTAATCGCAAAGTCTTTCAAATACAAATATAATATCTTTTATTGAAACTTTTTCTCGGATTAAGTTAACAAAAATCTTACGTAAATCACTTGTTGAAATGATTGTCGGAACAAGGTCATTAACCAATGTAGGGTCTTGAGAACGAACAAGTTCCATAAGTTTAAGAACGTCGGTTTTTGTCATAACTTCGTCAACATGTTTTCTTACACATTCTTGAAGATGTGTAACAATAACGTCTGTTGCATCAACTGCCGTAACAAGTCTTGCAGACTTTGCATCATCTTGGTTTATCCAGTAAGCTTGAGTTTGATATGTCGGGTCAATACCGATAATTGCGTCTTCAGGTACTTCTTTTTTCATAGAATCCCATTGGTCTGCAATTACCATGAATTTACCCGGATAAACGTAACCTGTAGCTACTGTGTTACCACGAATAGAAATCATATATTCATTTGCATCAAGAGCTGATGAGTCCATAATTCTTATGTTAGGTAAAATATAACCGAGTTCATCTGTAACTCTTTGACGTAACGCTGCAATTTTAGCAAGCAATTGACCTTCCTGGTCAGGGTCCGCGATTACCAAAAGATTAGAACCTACCTGTAAGCTTAAAATATCAACACCTAAACGCTCGTACATTCTGTTTGGATTAACAAGGTCTTGCATGTTTTGACGCACATTTTCTAATTGTCCTAACTGAGATTGAACGTCTGCATTGATAAGTACTTGGAATCCGGCAACAAATAAGCCTATAGCAAATAGTAAAAACGGCAACCAGGGTAATCCTGTCCAATGACTTGTTACTGTTAATAATAATAAGAATGCAGCGGCAAAGAATAATGCATAAGGTTTGCTTGTAATTTGCGCGGTTACATCAGAACCCAATGAAGGGCTTGCTGCAGATGCACGGGTCATAAATATACCGGCTGCAATTGACATAAGTAATGATGGAACTTGTGATGCAAGACCATCACCAATTGTTAAAACTGTATATTTAGAAACAGCATCAGCTATTGGCATTTGGTTCATCATACAACCTACGCATAAGCCGCCGACGATGTTAATAATTACAATAATAATACCTGCGATGGTATCCCCTTTTACGAATTTCATCGCACCATCCATAGAACCCATAAGATTTGATTCTCTAGATAAATCTTCACGTTTTTTAGTTGCTTCTTCCGGTGAAATCAAGCCTGCATTGAAGTCAGCATCAATTGTCATCTGTTTACCCGGCATTGCGTCTAACGCAAAACGTGCAGAAACTTCGGCAATACGTTCAGCACCTTTGGTAATTACCATGAACTGAACAACTGTGATAATAAGGAAGATTACGCCCCCAACGATCATATTACCACCGGTAACGAAGGTTCCAAATGCGTGAATTACTTCTCCAGCCTCACCTCTTGCCAAAATCAAACGCGTTGAAGCAATTGACAATACAAGTCGGAACATTGTACCAATAAGAATGATTGATGGGAATGAAGATAATTCTAATGTTCTTTGAACATATAATGCAAACATCAGAAGGACAATCCCAAGTGTAATATTTAAACAAATACAGCAGTTTATAATCCAGTTTGGTAATTCAACCAGCAAAATTAACAGCAATGCTAGTACAAACAATGCCATAAATAATTCACTTATTGGATTTGCATTTCCCTCCGGTGCTGCCATTAAATTTCTTTTAATACCTCACTTATTATTGCTAACTGTGTTTCTATAGTTGCATCAATTACCCCGTTGTCTGTGGTAATCAAACAACCACCTTCCATTGTATCATCGTCTGGGACAACAATAACTTTTGCCTCTAATCCTGCCATCATTACTGCTTCCGGTAATTCTTGTTTTAGGATTTGTACTTGTGATGGATTAACTTTTAAAACAATCTTAGTTTCTTCTTTTGATAAGCTTTTTAGAATATCTTTTATGTTATCTAAAAGAATTTCAGGATTTTCGGTCATTTCTTTTTTAATGATTTTCTTAGCAATATCAAGACTTATTTCAAGAATGTCAGGAGCTATACTTTCAAAAACTTCTTGTTTTGCTCTAAAGAATTCATCCATTGATTCTTTAACTTCAAGGATATCGTTTTTTGCTTTATCAATGCCTTCCTGATAACCTTCTTTTGCTGCAGCTTCTCTGATAGAATCTGCTTCTTCTCTGGCACGCGAAATTAGGTTTCTGTCATCAATTCTTCTGAAACCTCTTCTTCTATCCCCTCTGCGGCGTTCTTGTCTTTGTTTAAAATCAATATTATCCAAGTTAAAAATGTCGATATCCTGTTCTTCTTGTTCAGGTTCGACTACTTCTTGGTTTTGTGTTGGAACTTGAAGTTCCACTCCCTCCTCAGCTGATTTTTTTCTATTCTTTTTAATAATCATGATATAGCAATATTATACACTATTTAGTAAGTGTGTGGCAACAATACTTGCAACTTTTGGAGGTATTTTATCATAATATTTACCCTCTATTGCGTTAAATACAAGACGTTTGACTCCAATTCGTTCTCTAATAAGTATTGTATCTAAATCTTTACCTGAATAAGCTGAAGCAAATTTTCTAAGTTTTAAAACAACTTTATTAGGGTTTAAATCTGTGTTTTGAGGTAAATTAGTTTTAATTTCCTGTAGGCAGCGTAAGGCATTGTGAGTTCCAATTCGTTCCGGAAGATCTGGCATACGCATGAATTTTATTACTGTTTGAGCATCTTCTTCTTCGAACTTGTTTAATATTGCTTGCACTTTATCTTGATTCATTTTTTTGAAAAGCATTGCAACCGTTGCAAGTTTCAGGACTTTTGAATCAACCTTAGAAAAATCCTGACCTTGGGCAGGCATACCTGAATCCTGCGGTATCATTTCTCCAGCTTGACCTTGTTGTGCTTGTTGCATTTCTGCAGCCATTTTATCCATATTTGATTGAGTGGCAGCATATTCCATTAAGCCTTCATCTATTGCACCTTTATTTTTTAACTCTGTAATGGCTTCTAAATAGCTTTTTTTAACATGGTGTTCGATAAGTTCTAAGATTTTATCATGCGGAAGACCTTGAGAGAATGTTTGTTTTGCTATTTCAAAGATAGTGTAAGCGATTTTTTGCATTACACCATCCCAATATTGTTGCGGAATTCCTGAGCGAATTACGTCAACTGATTTGTGAAATGACCATTCTGCTATAATTTGTGTAATTGTAACCGCTTGATTTTCATCAAAGTTTAAGTTTGGGTCTTCAGCAAGAGCTTTACCGGAAAGTAATGAAAAATTACCTAAAGTATTTATTACGTATTGTTTTTGGTTCTCATCAAAGTCTGCAGGTACAAGCTCTTGTGCTTGTGCTGCCAGATTTTGGGCAAAATTTTCATAATCAAAATTCGGTGTAGCCATTTATTATCCTTCTTGTCTTGAACCTTCTTCTATCCAGCTCTTAATATTATCAGCTGCATCTTCTGTTATTTCGTTTGAAATGCTATCAAGAGAATCTATCAATAAATTTTCATCGAATTGTGGTAATTGAACTCGGTGTTGTTGTTGATTTATTAAGTCTTGAGCTAATTCTGACTGTCTTTGAGTAAGTTGGCTTGCTCTTGAATTTATATCATTCAATTGTCTTTCTTGTTCTAGAGCTCTTTGACGTAAAGCTTCAACTTCAACTTCGTTTTCTTCTCTTACGCGTTTTACTTTAGCTGAAATAGCTTTGAATATTATAATCAGCCCTAATCCTGATAGGATTAATGCTAACCACCAAGGGTTTCCGGATTCATCTGGTTTTGGTAAATTTTGTTGTCTTTCCGGAGTAAGATATGGATCGCTGGAGTTTGTAAATGCGATGGATACATCATCTGCACTTACTTTAGGACTTGCAGATCTTGCGATAAGCTCTTTTAATTCTTCAATTGTAGTGTCGCTTGGAAGATTATTTCTGTCTAACGTGACAGCGATTGAGATATCTTCTATAACTCCAGGTTTTATATATTCGTTTGTTTGAGTTTTAGTAACGCCATATTGTGTTTCAGTTGCTTGACGTGAATAGTTTCTATTTTGACTTGAATCTGTTCCGCCAACAGGTAATCCGTTAGGAAGGTATGTGCTGACAGCGTTTATACCTTGTGACTGGTCTTTAGTTTCATCTCCAAGTCCTTCTCTAAAAGACTGTTCTGATACAGATGCTTTTTTAGTTGGATCATATTCGATTGAAAATTTCTCAATCGGAGCTTGTCTTAAGAATGTACTTACTGTTGCAACGTAATTTCCAGGACCAACTAAACGATCAAGTTGTTTTGAAATTTTTTGCTGCATATATTTGTCATTTTCTTCAAGCTTTTGAAGCATTTCATCTTCTGCATTCATAATACTTCTGTAAACATTACCGTTGGTATCTGTAATGGATATGTTTTCAGCTTTTAAACCTGAAACACTACCAATTAAAAGGTTTGTAATTGCTTTTACTTTTAATTGATCTAATTTTTCATAATCTTTACCTGAAGGCATAACAATTTGAACTGTTGCAGTTTTAGGTTTTTCACTTTCAAACATTCCGCTTGTTTCAGGAATTGATATAAATACCGTTGCGTTTTGAATAGGTTTAATTTGTTTGATAAGTCTTGCTAATTCTCCATTCATAGCGCGAGCAAGACGAATTCTTTTATCTTCTTTAGTTGAAGTGAAATCTCCTTTGTCGAAAATTTCCAAGCCTACGTTTTGATCAACTAATCCGCTTTGAACAATTGTTATAAGTGCATTATCACGATCAGTAATTGTACATTTTTTTGATAATGAAGAGCAGTTTTTAGCATTAAGTACAAGTTTAGATTTTGTACCATCAAGTTGTCGTTCAACGGTGATACCTTGTTTTGCAAGTAATGCTTGGATTTCCAAAGCTTTACCAAGGTTGTCTGTTGTCAATAAATCGACGTTAGTTTTGAGAGGTTCGCCTCCTATATCATTTTGTTTGTTGTTTCCTCCTGCAGATAGTGATATTGCAACTACAATAATAACTATTACCAGAACAACTCCGCCAATTATACCGTATAATAATGGTTTATTCTCTAAAATTTTACTAAAATCCATTTCCGTCCCACTGTCTGTTTTAATAATTTGTATTAATTTGAGAAAATATTATGTTTATACAGATATTTGCATAATTCTGTCATAAGCGTTGATTACTTTACCTGTAATTTGGGTTGCTACGTTAACACTGATTTCCGATTTAGCCATAGCTGTCATAACATCATGGATGTCAACGTTTTGGTTGCCGGACATTACGTCTTTTAATAAATTATCAGGAGCATTCATTTCTGTATTAAGATTTTCGACAAGTCCGCTCATAACTTGCTTGAAGTCTTGAGTTTCAGGCATTTCAACTCGATCCATTCTGATACTTGGCATATCAAAACCGGAACTGAATTTAGTATGCTGTATTCTTGATGCTAAATCATATTGTGGAAAATTACTATACATAATACTACCTCTCTATTTTATAATACCTTATTTTGCACCTTTTTATCAACTTTTGAGTGAAAAATCAACTAAAAGGTGTACGGTCAAAGGTTTTTACCTGCTTAATATTTAATAATGATTTATGAAAAATCAATAAAATCTGTGGAAGTATATTAATTTATTATGGTAATTTTAGCCAAACCACAGCGTAAGGATACATTAAGAGTCTTGTTTTTTTATCTTTTAGTGAAACTTTTAATCTGTATTGGTCACCAGTTAAAATATTTGTTAAATAAACATAATTATTGTTTTTAAGAGCTTTTAGTAGAATATCAGCAGGAAGTTCAACTTCGGCAGTGAATCTCTTATCAGAAAGATTATTTACAATTAAGTATTTTTCACCTTTGTAACTTCTAATGTATGCAAAAACGTAAGGCATTTTGGTTTTAAGTATGGTTAAGTTTCCACGACGAAATGCAGGGATTTCTTTGCGTAATTCAATCATTTTTTGAACTTTATGGTAGATTTTTCCGCTGTAAGTTTTAGTTGTTTTTGTTGCGTCGTAAAATGCCTGCTGTGTTAGTAATCCTCTGTTTATATCTCTGCTATCGAAGAATGATAATATTTTTATTTTACTTTTTGCTTGTTTTCTTTTTCTTAGTTCTTCACTTTTCTTTGCGTTTTCAAAATTATTCTTAGCGCCTATTTCATCGCCATAGTAAATAATTGGTATTCCAGGCATAGATAAAAGTACGGAAAAAGCCATTTCTATATGGTCGTGGTCCTCGTCCAGAAAATTAGCCATTCTGCCGCTGACTCCGAATCCTTTTCTAAATGGGGCTCCTTTTGATTCTAGTGCATTATATATAAGTTCTCTCATTTCTGGAGTTACCATTTCCAGAGTTAACTCATCATGTACTCGTAGAAAAGTTGCCCAACTTGCGCTTTCCGGAATATTTGGTGTTTGTTTTACTGCATCTTTAAAATATCTGCTGTCTTCACTTATGAAACTTGCCCATAAAGCCGGCATATATGGAAAATTATATGCAATTTGTACTTCATCTGTACGTTTAAAATCTTTAGTTTTATCATCAATAAGAGTTTCGTTTTTTCTTTCTGTTCCGAAATATGGAATTACATCTTTTGGAAGCTGGCAAGCTTCAGCTTGTAATACTGTTCTTGGTGCAACTGCTTGTAAATATGTACTTAATAGTTTTATTATTGTGTGAGTTGTCGGCAGATTTTCTGCGTTAGTGCCGGCTTCTTTGTCCAGATATGGTATTGCATCAAGTCTAAAAATATCTACTCCCAAGTTTGCCCAATAATTCATTGTTTCTAAGTTATAATATAGCACTTGGGGATTTTTCCAATTGATATCTAATTGGAATGGGTAAAAGGTATGATATAAGTAATAATCTTTACCTTGAATTGTTACTTTTCTGTAGTTGTTTTCTGTTATTTCAGGGAATATTAGTCGTCTTTTACTTATGGTTCCGTCTGCTTCTTTATACTCAACGACAGTTCCAAGTTTTGAATCAACATATTTTGTATATTCCGGCATGTCTTCGCGAACTACGAAATAATTTAGTTTATCCAAATCCCCTTTTAATGCTGCTTGAAACCATTCATGTTGATCTGAAAAATGATTCAGTACTAAATCCGCTTTTATATTAAATCCTTGAGCTTTTGCTTCTTTTATGAATTTTTCAAATTGTACTTTTCCGCCAAGTTCTTGACGTATGTTTTGAGGATTTTTAACATCAAATCCGGCATCTTCCATAGGAGAATCCGCAAATGGAAGCATATATATAGTTGTTACTCCCAAATCTTTTAGGTAAGGAAGCATTTTTATTGTGTCTTTGAATTGATTCGGTTTTTGTGGGGTTATAGTTCCAAATTGGTCAACATAGAACATGTATATAATTTCGTCTTTGTACCAATCGCTTTCTCTTGTTAAATCTTCTTGTTTTAATTTTTCACTACGATTATCTTTTGCTCTTTTGGCAATTTTAACAATATTGTTGTAAATTTCATCTGCTGATTCTGCTCCATAAATTTTAATAATATCTGCACGAAGTTCTTTTTCCGCTTTTGCTGATATTATCGGAGTTTCCATCTGCACATAAACCCCGTTGCCTTCGGTAGTTGTTACTTCTGCTAAAGCCGGCATATTTGATATTGTACAAAGTATAATACTTGTTAATAGTAGTGAAAAAATGCGTTTGTTCATTTATCTTTGGTTCTCAAGTTCTTTTCTTAAATCATCTACTGAAACTCTTACTATTGGAGAGTTTTCGTCTTTTTTTAGTACGCATTGAGTTATCCCTGATTGAACGATAAATCTTTTGCAAAGGATACATATAAAATTATGTCCCCATATGTAAATGGTTGCATCCTGACATCTGTCTTGACCTGCTTGAATAATAGCATTCTGTTCAGCATGGATTGAGCGGCAGGTTTCGTATCTTGTTCCTGATTCAATGTTGTTTTTAATTCTGTAGCATTCACCTCGTTCTGCACATGATTCAACTTTTGAAGGTGTTCCGTTGTATCCTGTAGCTTTAATCTTTTTATCTTTACCTACTATTACTGCACCAACTTGTGCTCTGATACAGTTTGAACGGCTTGCGCATGTTTTTGCAAGGTCTAGAAAGTATTCATCCCACGGTTTTATTTCCATAAATTCCCCTTAAATCTTTTTAATATTTATAATTTCTAATACCGGTTGATATCATTGAAAGATTGTATTTATCAGCAAGTTTAACTATCTTTTTAGATACCAGGCTGTCTCCGGCTTCAATTATTAATCCTATTCTTCCTTGAATAGCAGCGTTAATTGTTTCTTCTGATTCTATAACGCCGTCAATTGCGAGAACTGCATCTTTTGAAGATTCGCATGCATAATCCATACTTAATTCTGTTGCTGTAATTCCGTTAGTTTTACTTTGAATTATAGCTTTTGTTGTTAAATCTTTAACTATTACTGCCGAACAGCTTTTTAAATGTTTTGAAATCTTCCAAGCAAAAATGGCATCTTCTGCTTGTTGTTGATTAGGTTTTGCTTTTGTTACAATTTTGAACGCATCTTTTGTTAATTTGCTATGGTTTTGGTCTTGTGTAAGGATTCCAAAAGGTGTTACTTTGATGTCTTTTGCGGTAAATCCTAAGATTTCTTGTAATGGCGTATCTATTTTTATTATGTTAATGTCGTTGTTTTTTAGTAAATAAGCAAGAGCATCTTTATCGAATCTTGGGGCAATTACATTTTTGATTTTCATTGCTCTTAATTGTTTTGCCAGTTCTGGTGTTACTTCTTTTGAGAAACCTGCAGTTCCTTGGTATACAGCTAAAGGATCGCAATCTAAAGCTTTTTCAAAAGCTTTTTCTATAGAACTTCCTAATGCTGCAGCACAAATAAAAGATTCTTTTGTTATTACTGCCGCATTTACATCAAAAAATTCTGCAAGTATATTTACAGCTTCTGTTAAATTTATAAAGTCTAAATACTCAAGCTCTTTATTTTCGTTTAGAATTTCGTATTCAATTCCGTTTTCAACTTCAGCTATTGCTGCGTTTTGGCAATGGTTTGAACCATGTGTTAATTCCTTAAAATTACTTATTTTTATTGTATCCATCATATCCCTCACTTACTTTTTGATGCTAACATAAATGATTGTCACTATCAAGTTAATATATCTTAAACTATGACGTTTACTTTTGTATTTTTTCTTGATAATTTAAATTGTCTTTTATATAATTAAATTGTTTAAATGAGTAATTTATGAGGAAATGATGGCTACAAATAAGATAAATGATGGAGTTGGAAAAAAAATAGTTGAAGCGTTGAAAATGCAAGCACCAGAATCTTTGGCGGATGATAATTTAGCTTCGAATGATATTTTAGAAAATTCTTCGCAAGATTTATATGAAAGTCAAATTTTAGCTAATGAATCAGCTTCTGCGTTCCCGCATGTTGATGATAGTTCTTTTGACAATATTCCTGTAGTTAATACAGTGCCGGAAGTTCCTTCTGAGTTACAGTTGAAAATAAAATCTCAATTACAGGAACAACAATTCCACGCATCTTATGTAGATAATGCATTTCAACAAAGTTTGAATCGTAATTTAGGCAGTGCGGCATATGCTGCAGTTCAGGATGATTTTGAATATCCTGCAAATGTAGCTGTTTTACGCCAATTGATAAATAAATTGCCTGCAGGTGTTTCAAAACAAACAGGGGCTGTTATTATAAGGCAAACCATGGAAGCTTTAGGTATTTCAATGCCAAATGTTATTCAAGAAGCTAAACAGGTTCAAGAAGCTTTGACTGTTAATTCTAAAGAATGTCAAGCTAATATTATTGAATATCGTCGTCAGATAAGTATATTAGAAGCAAAATCACAGCAATACCAAAGACAAGCTGCTGTGATGAATGATATTATTAATTTATTTATTCAGTCTTAGTTTAACCTATTTTATAACTGAAAGATTCTTGAATTCCAGATTGAATCATGTCTTGATTTGATTGTAGTTCTGTGTTTATCATTTGAATTTTAGCTTCTAGTTCTGATTTTTGTAAATCAAGTTTTTCTTCGAGTATTTTTAGTTTATATTGTCGCTCTTGTAATTTTTTTGCAATTAGTGAGTCTGATTCATAATCTGTGCCAACTTGTAAAAGGTTACTTGCAGCTTTTGTAGCTGTCATTTTTGCTCGAGTTATTAAGTGAACCTGCCATTGGTAGGTTGATTTCATCATTTTTAATTCTATTTTTCTGATGATACCTATGAATAAACCCATTGCTTTTTCCGCCTTTACCTTTTTTGATCTAAATTAGATCCTTTTAAAAAGTTATGCTGGCTGTTTTCGGCTATTAGTTGTTCCATCTTTTGAAGTTGATGTCTGTGATAATTTAGCCTGTATTGTGCCATTTTTAACTTTTTCTTTACCGTAAGAAAATCTTTAATCCCTTCAATTACTGATTCTGTTATAGCTTGAATTGGATTTTTTCTTATAAAATAGTTTTTTGTGTAAATTAAGAAATCCAGGATTCTCTTTACGTATAGTTCCAGAGTTTCGCGAAACATGTTGCTCCTTACACTTTGGACCTACATATATTTAAAAACATTACTGCTTATTTTATTGTTATTTTATTGAAAATATTTGTAATATTTCTTAATATAAAGGTCTCTATATTCTTTTTCAATATTTATAACGGAATAAATTTTCGATTCTTTAATATTAATATAATAAATAATTCGGATAATGTAAATTTTTTACATTATCCGAATAGTTTGCAAAAGAATAAAAGTTTTCTATAAGTTTTGAATAGCTTTACTGTCGCTGTCGATACCTTCTTTTAACATCTTTTTAGCGACATCTCCTTGGGTATCAAGCATTTTACAAACTGTTTCAATGTTTCTTACTTTAGTAGAAAGAATTACATCTGCGTTGTTTGTAATATTACCTGTCACATTTTGATATGCGGCAAGCGCTGCTGATGAGGTTCCTTGCATTAGGTTTCCAAGAACGGTTGTTCCGGCACCGTAAACACCTAGGTAAGGAGATACTGCAGTTAAGATTCCGCCAAAGCCGGAAATGCAACTGGCAAATGGCATAACTATGTTGGAAGCAATCTTTCCTAAACCGCTGCCTGTTCCTATTCCGTATGCCGCAGCGCTTGTTATATCAGCTAAGCCGCCAAGGCTGGAAGCGTAACCTGTTGCGTATCCTGAGTTTGTCCCCCAGCCGTTAAGGATTGAAGAAGCTCCGCCTGTAGATAAACCGTAAATTGTACCTATTGAAGCTGCACCTGAAGGGAAACCCGAGTAGTTATACAGTGAATCAAGCCCATATGATGAACCTGTATTTGTTTTTGAGTGATAAGAGGTTCCTGAAATATTCATTGTTTCAGAACTTCCAAATATAGTTGCAAATGAAGATGGTGCTAATAAGCTTGCCATATTATAGAGTAATCCGCCTGCAGCTTCAAACCCTGTGCCTGTACCGCTTCCTGAAACTGTTAGATCTCTTAGGCGATCATATGTTTCCCAAAGTTGAGCTTTTGCTGCTGAGCTTGCATCTCCGAATCTGTTTGCTATTACTAAATTACTATCATTTTTGTAAGACATATTAAACCTCTTATGTTATTTTTTATAAAGTTATTAACTTTCAAATGTTTTGAATGTAGAGTCGATATTCTTAGAAATAATCTTATGAACTGCATCCATTTCAGTTTGAAGTGCGGTTTGTTCTGTATCTAGTGCTTTTAATCGAAGTTCTAGGGTTCGGTCTTCTGTTTGAATTTGTTCGGTTTTAGCGTTGATATCTTGAACATTTTTTTCGTAGATTTGTTTTTCGTAGTTGTATTGGTTCATTGCGTCATTATATGCATTGTTGTCAGTAACGCTTGATGTTGATAAATCATATACTACACTTGAACCTTCAAGTTGTAGAGATGTCGCTCTTCCGCTTGGGTCGTATTCAATAACTCCATATTTTGAAAGTTCTTTATTCTTTGTTTGATAATCTGAATAATAAGAGTGGAGTGGTAAGCTTATATCTTTTCTGCAAGCTTCTAATGAGTCTTGAGTTCCTGCTGTACCTGAAGCAAAGTTAACTTTATTGCTTCCGTCTGTCCATAAGTAAATATTATCAAGGGCATCTAAAGCTCCATTATCTCTATAGTTTTTCCAATCTTTCGCAACTTGGGTATCCGGCCAGTCTATTGCTATTTGGTCTAATTCTGCGCAATAAGTTCCCCATATACCTGTAGAACTTTTATCTGTTCTATCTACTGATGATAAGCAAGATAATTTACGTGTTCCGACCATATAGTAACCATTTTCACCTTCGGTTTCCGGTACGTATTGAACTTGCGGATTAGAGTTTGTGTTTCTTATGCCTGTGTATTCTGAAATTTTAGTATAATATGTTACATAAGAATTGTATTGGATTCCGTCAATATCAGTGTAATCCGCAGCTTGAATCTCTGAAATAGTTTGTGTAGCATCACCAGTTTCGAATGAATATTGTGTCGTTGTGAAATCGCTTGTGTTTGGTGGTGTAGGCACATCCATAGTGTAAAGTTCATTCCATAACTGAGAACTTTGATTTGCTAAAGCTGTTCTAGCTTGGTTTATTTGTTGTCCTTCGTATTCAACGTTTGATTTTCGTGCGGCGAGTGAAATCCATCTTGCCTGAGATGCTGCCATGCCCATATTTGGTATCTCCTTCTTTAGTTTTATGATTCTACCTTTATCTTAGGTATAATTATTTTTATTGAAAAGTCAACATAATAATCTAGTCAAATTATACGGTATTTATTATATTTTATATAGTGTTTCTGTTGAAAATCAACTGTTTAGAGTATCTTTTATTGGAAATATACTGCATTAAACCTAAAAAGGTTACAGTTTTTTCATGTTTCTGCTAAAATAATGTTACATTTGATGTTATTAAGGAAGGTAAGTAATGAAATTTTCTTCATCATTTAAAGTCGGGTTACTAACATTGGCGGCTCTTGTTCTATTGGTTGGTACAGTCCTTAAGGTTAAAGGTAGAGCATTCTCATCAGCCAAAAGAATTGAGATTAAATTTAAAGATGTTAACGGCTTGCGACCTGGTGCCGGTGTTCAGATAATGGGGCTAAAAGTCGGGCAGGTTGAAGAAATTACTCCTGTTGTTGAAGGGGAAAATAGTTTTGTAAATGTTAAGTTTGTAATAACAGATCCTTCAGTACAGATTCCTAGAGCGTCTTCGTTTTCAATTCAGCAATCAGGACTTATTGGGGAATTATTTTTAGAAATTACCCCGCCAAAAACCAGAACTATTTATATTCCAATGGTTAATAGAGATCTTTTATATAAAAATGATCCTGTTCAAATGAAATTGAGCGGTAAGTATTATGATGTAGGTTTAATTAAGAGTGTAGATGTAATTGCAAGAGATTCTCTTCCTTATAATTATAAAAATAATATTCAGACAAATTACGCTTATAAAGTTGACTTTTTTATCAATCTTCCCGGGTTAATATTACCCGAGTTTTTAAGAGGTTCAGCTGTAACTTATGATGGTGCTCATAAGTTAAGATTAGTGTCACTTGATGATACACCTTTACAGTATCCTAAACAAGATTCTCCATACACAATTATTGAACCTATGAGATTATCTGATTTTATGGATTGGCAGTACAAAGCTGCTGAAACTTTAACTGAAACTAATAAAAAAGTTAATGATATTTTAACAGATGAAACTATTTCAGATTTGAAACGCACAGTGGCTAATTTAAATGCTTTATCAGCACGTTCTACTGTTACATTGGATAAAGTTGATGCATTGTTAGATTCTTCTAAGTCTGATATTGAGCAGTTGTTGGCAATGACTCAACAAGCTACTGATGATTTTTCTAAGTTATCAGCTAATGTTAATAATATAATTGGCGATAAACACTTTAAAAAGACTTTATACTCAACAGCTGATTCGGTTGATAAGTTAGCTAAAAATCTTAACAAAGTTATGGATTCTGCTGATGCTGAAGTTACCGGTAAGAATTTGAAAATTATTTCAGAAAATCTTGCTCAAATCAGTGAAAGTGTAAATTCAATGACTAAGGATGATAAATTAAAAGGTCAAATTACTTCCGCAATTACAAATGTTAATAATGCAATGGTTGAAGTTTCTTCTGCATTGGAAGCGGTTAATTGTGTTAGTCCGAACAGTCCAAATCAAGCTTCTGACTTGAAACGTATAGTTGAGGATACTGTTGTTACAACTTCTAATTTGAGAAAATTCTCTGATAAGTTGAATAAGAGATTCTTATTATTCAGATTGTTATTCTAATATTATGATGAATTTAAAAACTAAAATTACACAAATACATTATAAAAGAGAACCTGAAGGTTTTATTTTTGAAATATTAAAATTCTGTTCCTTATTCTATGGGTTTGGAAGTAGAATGAAGAATTTTTTTTATGATAAAAAATTGATAAAATCTAAAAGAGTACCGGCTTTTGTAATATCTATCGGAAATATGACAACCGGCGGGGTTGGGAAAACTCCTGTTGTTGCAGAGATTGCAAAGTATCTTATAATGCAGGGATTCAAAGTTGCAATTATTTCACGCGGATATGGCGGAAGATTGAATAACAAAAAAGTTAATATGATTTCTGATGGAACGACTATATATTATGATGCTGTTCAAGCCGGAGATGAACCATATCTTTTATCTGAGAGTGTTCCAGGTTGTTATGTTTTTACTTGTAAAAATCGTTATAATGCGGCAAAATATGCAATAGACAGATTCGGTGTTCAATATATAATTTTAGACGATGGTTTTCAACATAGAAAACTTCATAGAGATTTAGACATTGTTTTAATGGATAGTGTTAAAGGGTTCGGGAATGAGCATTTGTTGCCTGCAGGTCCTTTACGTGAGGGTCCGGAAGCCTTAGATAGAATAGATAAGCTCTTAGTTGTTAGTAAAAATTTCAAACACGATACAGCCGAAAAAGTTGCGAAAATTATGTGTCGACGTTTAAAGATTCCAACTGAAATTTGTTATACTGAGCCTGATTACGTATATAATATTAAGACTGGTCAAAGACTTATGGAAGGGCTTCCTGTTATTGCTATGAGTGCTATTGGACAACCTCAGCAATTCTATGATTTTCTTGCCGGATATGATGTTATAAAAACTATTACTTTTGATGATCACCATCAATATGCGCCGATTGATATTGTTGATGTTCCTGGAAGTATAATTACTACAGAAAAAGATGCTGTAAAATTAGCGAGATTTGATCGCGATAACATATATGCATTAAAGTTAAAAACAATTGTTGATGTTGAAAAATTGTTAAAATAATTATGATAGAAAAAGTTGTTCAGAATTTAATAGAAGCAAAGCAGCCACAAAGTGAATTTGTAAAACTGATGGATTCCTTTAAAAATCCTTATCTTGTTTTGATTGCTTGTATTTTGAGTTTACGAACAAACGACAGAACAACTTATCCTGCAACATTGAGGATGCTTGAACTTGCAAAAACTCCTCATGAAATGATGAATGTTAATGTTGAAGATTTAGAAAAAGCTATTTATCCTGTCGGGTTTTATAAAAATAAAGCAGGGCAAATTATTGAACTTTCAAAAATTATTGTTGAAAAATATGGTGGAAAAGTTCCAAATAGTATTGACGAATTATGCTTATTTCGAGGGGTGGGTAGAAAAACTGCAAATCTTGTGATGACTCTTGGTTTTGGCGAACCTGCAATTTGTGTTGATGTTCATGTTCATCGTATTTTTAATCGATTAGGATATGTTAAAACTAAAACTCCAGAAGAAACAGAATTTGCTCTTAGGGAAAAGTTACCAGTTCATTTGTGGATTCCTATAAATACTTTGCTAGTTACTCATGGGCAAAATGTTTGTAAACCAATCAAGCCAAAATGTGAAGAATGTCCTATTTCTGAATATTGCGATAAGTTAATATAATTGCTTTGTATCCTTTCTTTTGATATTTTACGAGAAAGGGGATATATATGAGTTTTATATTATTTTTGTTTTGTTTTATATTATTGGTTTGGGTTATTACGTTAGATCAGAAAATTAGTAAACTTTCTAGTTCTGTTGATTACTTGTTGAAAACTTTATCAAAAGATACTAGTGTTAAATCGGAACCAAAGCCTACTCCTGAACCTATAATTGAAGCAAGGTCAACAGAACCTGTCCCTGAGAAGGCTCCTGTAGAGGAACAAAAATCTATTAAAGTTGATAAAATTGAACAGGTTATAGTTAATCCTGAAAAATCTAAAGAAAATTTTGAATTACAGAATGCGTTTCTTGGAAATATATTTAATAAAGTTGGTGCAGTAGCAATCATTATTGCTGTTGTTATTTTTGCAAAGTTGGTTTCTCCATACATTGTTATAACTTCAATGATGAAATTTGTATTAGGTGTTATTGCAGGTGGAGGAATGGTTTTAGGCGGTTTGTGCTTGCATAAAAAGGACAAGATGAAAAATTATTCTGAAGTTCTTTTAGGCACAGGGTTTGCAACTTTATTTATTACCGTTTTCTGTGGGTATTCATTATTCAATATATTGAATACAATGTCAGTTTTTTTTATTGGTGCAATTTTGTTACTGGTAATTTATTTGATTTCTCATAGTATGAAAACCCCTTCAATGTTAATTATTGGTTTGATTGGCGGTTACCTGACTCCTTGCTTTTCAGGTGGAAGTCACGATGCTGCATTTTCTTATCTGATATTTTTAAATTTGATTTCGCTTATTTATACTTTACAAAATAAAAAATATAGTTTTATAAATATTATAAATTTGGTTATTACAATGCTGGTTTTATCTGTTTCTAATTTGATGGAACCGATAAAAATTATTTTCCCTCTTGTGCTTTGGGGAATTTATATTGTATATGATCTTCTGCGTGATAAGAGTGATAATGTATCTTTTAGTTTGAGTTTAATTAATTATATTGCTTTGACTTTATTTTCTTTAGTTTATTTTAGAGAGGCTCATACATCTTTAGGGTGTTTGTTAGCTGTCACTGCGGCTGTTTATTACATACTTGCATTCTTTTCTTATAAAACAAATAACGAACTATATAAAACTTATGCGCATTATGTATTGATAAATGTTTGGTTTGTTATTTTATTTTTACTTAATGATATTCAAAGTGTAGTTATGTGGTCATTAGTGCCTCTTTGTGTAAGCTTTATGGTTGCGAAGTTTAACCGTTCTTATTTAAAGGGTAGTGTTATAGCTTATTATATGACAGCTTTTGCAGGTGCATTGCTGGCTCAAAGTAATGGAGAATTTTGCTTTTCGGCTCAATATTTCCCTATATTGAATATAAGGACTTTAATATTTGCGATTCCGGTTGGTTCAATGTTTATTTCATCTTGTTTAATGAAAAGTACTTATAAAACTGTAAGTGAATTTCTGAAGTTTATAAGTATTTCGTTGGCATATTTATATGTTGTTGGCGAAGTTTCTTCTCTTTTATTACAAGCTGAAATTGCAAAGAGTTCAATTAGTTTTAATCAATGGATGTTATACATTATCATTGGTTTTGCTTATGCTCTGAATACTAATAGATTATATAAATTAACTAAATTTGGACTTTTCAATGTTGCAACTTGGATAGTGTATGCTTTTACTATTTTGATATTGATAGGTTATTCTTATTATTATCCGGAAGGTTTTTTACCTATATTAAATTTAAGGTTTGCGGCATATGTAATGGGAATTGCTGTTAGTTTTATATTGGCACAGTGGAATAAGATTGATTTCTTTAAATATCTTGCTGTAATTTTAGGATTTGTTCTTGCTCATTGTGAAAGTGTTGGAATTTCTCGTCTTTATGAAAATATGAGCTATATAATATCTTTAGTTTGGATTTTATATTCAGGAGGTATTACAATTGCCGGTATTTTATTAGGTCGAAAATATTTGATAAATTCAGGAATCTGTATTGTCATTTTAACAATACTAAGAATATTTATTTTTGATCTTGCAAAAGTTGATGCATTGTATAAATTGATTGCCTTTTTGGCGCTAGGAATAATTTTAATGCTGGTATCTTATATCTATACAACTAGACAAAAAAGATTAAAATAAAATATTGAAAAAGATTATCTGAAAGTTGTTAAAAACTTGCTTTTCTTCGAAAAATATGACATAATTCTAATAAGATTGTACGTTTGTGGGTTAATGAAAATTACAATCAATTAGTGTTATTACATATTAATAGGAGTTCGAGAATGAGTGAAAGTAGTTCTCGTAAAATCGACACTTCAAAGTTAGATTCTATTATTGAATCCTATGGGTCAAAAAAATCTAACTTAATTGCGATTTTACAAAAAGTTCAGGAAGAGTACAGGTATCTTCCCGAGGATGCATTGATTTATATTGGTACAAAAATTGAAGGTTTGTCTCCAGCTACGGTATTTGGAGTTGCAACTTTTTATGCTCAGTTTTCATTGGATCCTAAAGGTAAATATGAAATTAAAGTTTGTGATGGAACTGCTTGTCATGTTAGAGGTTCTATGCCGGTATTAAATGCAATTAGAGCACATTTAGATTTGAAAGATGGTCAAATGACTACTAATGATGGTTTATTTTCTTTAGAAACAGTCAGCTGTCTTGGTGCTTGCGGACTTGCTCCTGTTTGCGTTATTAACGGAAAAGTTTATCCACAAATGACTTCTGATGCAATAAAAGTTATTCTGGATACCCTTTTAAAGGAGGAAAGATAATATGGAAAAAACTTCATTAAATATGGATATTAGGCAAGAGCAGCTGAAGGCTCAAGAAGAAATTAAAAAACAAGGACTCAGGGTTCTTGTATGTGCAGGAACCGGATGTGTTGCGAATGGTTCTTTGAAAATTATTGAAAAATTTAAAGAGTTAGGAGCTGATGTCTCAGTTCTTTCTGATTACGATAAAATGACTATTGTTCCTACCGGTTGTCACGGATTTTGTGAACAAGGTGTTTTAGTAATTATTCCGGATAAAGATGTTACGTATGTAAAAGTTCATCTAGAGGATGTTGAAGAAATTTATGAAAGTCACATCAAGAATAATCAATCTGTTGAGAGGTTATTATATACAGATCCTAAAACGCATGAAAAAATTCATAGAAATGAAGATATAAATTTCTATGCAAAACAAACAAGAACGGCGCTTGCCAATTGTGGTCATATCAATGCGGAATGTTTAGATGAAGCAATTGCAGTGAGAGGCTATGAAGCTTTAGCAAAAGTTCTTGAAGAAAACAATCCTGATGCAGTTGTTGATGAAATTGAAAAATCAGGGCTTCGCGGTAGAGGTGGCGGCGGATTCCCGACAGGAAGAAAGTGGAGATTTACTGCCGCAAATAGAGGTGGCAAATCTTATGTTGTTTGTAACGGAGATGAAGGTGACCCTGGTGCATTTATGGACAGATCCGTTATGGAAGGTGATCCTCACAAATTATTAGAAGGTATTGCTATTGCAGCTTTTGCAATTGGTGCAGATGAGGCTTATATTTATGTTCGTGCCGAGTATCCGCTTGCTATTACTCGCTTAAGAAAAGCTATTAAAGATGCTGAAGAAAGACATTTTCTTGGTCAAAATATTATGGGGTCAGGATTTAATCTTGATATTCATATCAAAGAAGGTGCAGGAGCTTTTGTTTGCGGTGAAGAAACTGCTCTTATTGCTTCTATTGAAGGTGAGCGCGGTATGCCAAGACCAAAACCACCGTTCCCGGCAAATAAAGGTTTGTTTGGCAGACCTACTCTTATTAATAACGTTGAAACGCTTGCCAATGTTCCTGTAATAATTTTAAAAGGTGCTGATTGGTTCAGTTCTATGGGAACAGAAACCTCTAAAGGTACAAAAACTTTCGCATTGACCGGAGAAGTTAATAATACAGGGCTTATTGAAGTGCCAATGGGTACAACTTTGAGAGAAATTATTTTTGATATTGGTGGTGGCGTTCGTAACGGTAAGAAATTTAAAGCTGTTCAAATCGGTGGACCTTCAGGCGGATGTTTAACGGAAGAACATCTTGATATTCCGATGGATTACGATAATCTTATTAAAGCAGGTGCAATGGTTGGTTCCGGCGGGCTTGTGGTAATGGCAGAAGATACTTGTATTGTTGAAGTTGCACGATTCTTTATGAACTTTACTCAACACGAAAGCTGCGGAAAATGTGTTCCTTGTCGCGAAGGTACCAAAAATATGCTTAAAATTCTCGAAAAGATTGTTGCTGGTAAAGGTGAAATGAAAGATTTAGAATTATTGAAAGAACTTGCTCAAACAGTAAAAGACGGGTCTCTTTGTGGTTTAGGTAAAACAGCTCCAAATCCTGTACTGTCAACATTAAAATACTTTAGAGATGAATATATTGCTCATATTAAGGATAAAAAATGTCCTGCAGGTGTTTGTACTGCAATGAAGAAGATTGTTATTGAAGAATCTCTTTGTAAAGGTTGTACAAAATGCGCAAGAACTTGTCCTGTTGGAGCAATTTCGGGTACTGTTAAACAACCTCACCATATTGATCAAGCTAAATGTATTAAGTGTGAAGCTTGTTTAACTAACTGTCCGTTCAAAGCTATTGTATTGGAATAGATGGTATATTGAGTCATGCTGAACTTGATTCAGCATCTGGTTATAAAAGATTCTGAATTGAATTCAGAATGACAAAACAAAAAGGAAATAAAAATGACAGATAAAAAAATATTATTTATAGACGGAAAAGAGGTTGAGTTCTCTGATGAACCTAACCTGCTTGAAGTTATTAGAAAAGCAGGCATGAATGTTCCGACATTTTGTTACAGACCTGATTTAACTTCATTTGGTGCTTGCAGAATGTGTGTTGTTGAAGTTGAAGGCCGAGGTATTCAATCTTCATGTACAATGCCTCCGGAAAATGGTCTAAAAATACATCTTAATACTGAAAAAACAAGACGTATTAGAAAAACTGTTCTTGAATTATTATTAGCAAATCATGATAAAAAATGTTTAACTTGTGACAGAAGTGGTAACTGCGAACTTCAAAAATACGCAGAAGAATATGGCATTAAAGATATTAGATTCCCTGATAAAGATTTGGAAGATTATCTTCCAGTTGATGATAGCAGCCCCTCACTGGTTAGAGATCCAAATAAATGTATTCTTTGCGGGGCTTGTGTAAGAGCGTGTACTGAATTCCAAGGACATTCGGTTTTAGGTTTTGCTAATCGGGGTTCTAAAACTCTTGTTCAACCTATGGGTGGCAGGCCATTAGGACAAGTCGATTGTGTAAATTGCGGTCAATGTGCAGCAGTTTGTCCGACAGGAGCTTTAACAATAAAGGATGAAACAGAAAAAGTTTGGGCTGAAATTACTAATCCTGCTAAAACTGTGGTTGTTCAAATGGCTCCTGCAACACGTGTTGCATTGGGTGAAATGTTTGGGCTTTCTGCAGGCGAAAATACTATTGGCTTAATGAATGCTGCTCTTAGAAGAATTGGTTTTAATCTCGTATTTGATACTAATTTTTCAGCAGATTTAACAATTATGGAAGAAGCTACGGAATTTTTGGAAAGATTGAAAACAGGAAAAAATCTGCCATTATTTACATCGTGCTGTCCTGCATGGATTAAATATTTAGAAACAGCGCATCCTGATATGCTTCATCATTTATCAAGTTGTAAATCTCCAATGAGTATGTTATCTCCTGTATTAGTTGATTTAGTTCCTAAAAACTTTAATATTGATAGAGAAAATCTTGTTGTCGTTGCGGTTATGCCTTGTACTGCTAAAAAATATGAATGTAAACGTCCTGAATTATACAGAAACGGCAGACCTGATACTGATTATGTAATTACTACTCAAGAGCTTGGTAAAATGATTAAGTCTGCGGGTATTGATTTCAAATCATTAACTCCGGAATCTAACGATTCTCCATTTGGTGAATACTCTGGAGCTGGAACTATATTTGGAGCTTCCGGTGGTGTGGCTGAAGCTGCTGTTCGTACAGCGTACGAATTTGCAACAGGTGAACCGCTTAATGATGTTGATATTAAACAAATGCGCGGTACTTCAAACCGTTCAAGGAGTATTGAGTTAGATATTAAAGGTACAAAACTTGTTGTTCGTGTCGTTTCAACTCTTGTTGAAGCTGAAAAAGCAATTCAGGAAGTTAAAAATGGGACTGCTGATTTCCAAATGCTAGAAGTTATGGCTTGCCCTGGCGGATGCATAAATGGTGGAGGACAGCCAAGAAGTTGTGATGATTCTAAAGTTAAGCAAGTTAGAGCTGAAGGTTTGTACAAAGAAGATACAGAGCTTCCTATTAGAAAATCTCATATGAATCCGTCTATTCAAAAGCTTTATCAAGAATATTTGGAACATCCGAATTCTCACAAGGCTCATGAAATTTTGCATACTGTCTATACAGATAAGTTTGCAGGTTCATATAAAGATATATAGAATACTAAAAGACCTCTCAATTGAGAGGTCTTTTTTTTTATGTAATAAATTTATTACTTAACAATTTTAATAATTTCGTCTGTAATATCTTTTCCACCGTAAAGTACAATGCCTTTGCTTAAAACTATATCATAACCGTCAGCTTTTGCTTTGTCAGTGATTTGTTGAGAAATGGATATGTCTAAAGCTTTTAATTTTTCAGCGTAATCTTTATCCATTTTTTCTTTTTTATCCATTAATTCTTTATTGTATTTTTCTTCTGCACTTTTCTTTTTGTTTGCATCTTTAATTGATGCTACGTCTTTTCTTGCTCTTTCAACAAACTTAACAATTTCTTCAGCTTTGTTTTGTTGTTCTTTTTTTAGAGCTTGAACTTGAGCAGAAGCGTTAACTACTTGAGGAACATCAACGATTGCTACAGAAAAACCATCAGCCATTGCGCTAGAACCTAATGTTAATCCACCAATTACAGCAAATGTTGCTGCTAATAAACCTAAATTTTTTCTCATATCTCTTCTCCTTTTAACATTATTAATATTATCACAAAATGATAAATTATGCATAGTAATCCATATGGTTTATTTTTTTTGTAACATCTTTACATGATTTTTGTAATTTTGTATAATATTGTTGTGGTAAATTATAGGCTTTTTATATTTTTGTAAAAATATTGTAATAAAAGGTTTTTATTTAACCGCTATCGTTAGACAATAATCTTGAGATATAATTTTAGATATACAACTAGATATACTACAAATAACTAAATAGAAGGTGAATAAGACAATGAAAAAGATTAAGAAAAGTAATCGATTCTTAGGTGCAGTATTGGCATTATCTGCTTGCTGTGCGTTATCTATCGGTTGTTTCTCACCAGCTATGGCTGCGGGCGAAGGTGTTGGTGCTGCTGGTGGTAATTTTGCTGGTTTTGGTTATACTCACGGCATTGTACCTGTAATGAACGAAGTTGGTGGTGCAGCAATTCACGATAGTGATATGATGCGTTACGATAAAAATCAACGTAAAGGTGTAAGTGATTATTATCAATATGAACAAAAAAGATATGGTACAGGTGGTTCTCCTGTTAAAAACTATGCTGCTCCAGAAAATAGTCTTCCTGACGTAATGAAAGCAACAGTAGACGAAATGGGTTCTAAAGGTGTATATGTTAATTCGATTGAAGTATCACCTTCAGAAATTCTTACAAGAGAAGATATTAATAGTGTTATCGGACAATATGTTGGACGTAACGTATTTATGTCTGATATCCAAAATGCGATTAATGCATTGAATAATTTATATGCTGAGCGCGGTTATGTTACTGCTCGTGCATATTTACCTGAACAAACTGTTTCTAACGGTAATATCAGAATTGAACTTATTGAAAGTAAAATTGGTAATGTTACTGTAGTTAACAATAAATATACTACTGATGGTTATATTTTAAAACGTATGCCTCAAAAATCAGGTGAATTATTTGATATCGTTAGTTTAGAACAAGATGTTCTTGATTTTAACAGATATCATGATGGTGTAAACCTTGCCGCAAATTTGAGAGCTGGTGAACTTCCTGGTACAACAGATATCGAATTAACAGCGCAAGAAACATTCCCATTCCACTTGATTGGTATGATGGATAATGCTGGTCGTAGAAGTACCGGATCTTTAAGAGGTGGTCCTGCTATTGTTTCTGATAGTTTATTCCATCATAGAGATCAAATGTCTTTAGGTACCTATTTCTCTGGTGGTGCTGTCAGTCCATTCTTTGATTATAGCGTTCCTGTAAACAAAAAAGATGGTAGAGTAGGTTTCTCTTATTCTTCAACTTTTGCTAATGTAAAATATGGACCATCTTATCTTACTAATTTAGGTTTAAAAAGTAACTCATATATTTATAGTTTGTATTATGATCAACCACTTGTTAGAACAAGAGGTTTTGAGTTGAAATCTTATGCTGCTATGAACTATAAACGTGCTAGAACTTGGTCTAAGTTAGATAATATTTTTGAACAAATGGGTTATAACTCACCATTTGCTGATACAGATCAAGTTACAAGTATCGATGTTGGTTTAAATATGAGAAAAGATACCAAAAGAGGTATTTGGTATATGAACCAAATGGCTTCAATGGCTTTACCTGTATTTGATAGTGACTCAAGTTATTTTAAATATAGCGGTGGTTTACTTAGATTACATGACTTCTCTCACGGTGTAATCGGTCAATTACGTGGAAGTTACCAAGTTATTCCTAACAGCAAACATATTCCTTATTTGGATCAATTCCAAACAGGTGGTTTGGCAACTGTTAGAGGATATTCTGAAGGGGTAATGCTTGGTAAGAGTGGTTATTTCTTCAGTGGTGAATTAATGTTCCCATTATTACCAAGAACTGTTACCGGTAAAAATGGTGAAGTTCGTAATTTTATCGGTAATTACTTGAAAGGTGCAATCTTCGCTGATACCGCAGGTGTATTCCCTTATGTAGGTGAAGATGTTTACGGCGGAAGTTATTTCTTAGCATCTATCGGTATGGGTGTAAGGGTTCAATTACCAGGCGACTTGAGTGCTCGTTTGTATTGGGGCTATCCTCTGGTTAACAATGCATATGAACAACATAGACATATGGGTAGATTCCACTTTGAATTAACATTAGAACCTGATTTGGATTCATTGTTAAGTAAGAGATCAACTAAGGCTCAACCAGTGCCTCCTGCACAACCTCAGCCTAAGGCTCCGGAGTTGGCACCATTGGATGGACCAAACAATTATGATGATATCAGACACTATGATTACATGTTAGATGGTTCTGCAACAGCATTATAATTAAGTTAATATTATTTTTGATATATAATATAAGCGGTAACTTTATGTTATCGCTTATTTATTTGAGGTATGGGATATGACTTGTAATTCTATTTTTATAACAGCTACAGGTACTGATGTTGGTAAAACTTATGTTTCCGCACTTTTAGTAAAGAAAATGAGGGAATTAGGTTTTGATTGTGGGTACTATAAACCTGCACTTAGTGGTGCGGTTAAAACTTCGGATGGAAATATGTTACCTGGTGATTGTGATTTTGTTCTTAAAACAGCTGGGTTGGATATTGATCCTCTGAATTGTGTTACTTATTGTTTTGAGGAGCCAGTTTCTCCGCATTTGGCTGCAGCTCGCTGTGGTATTGAAATCGACTTGAATGTTATTAAGGCTGATTTTGAAAGACTCTCAGCTAATTATGATTTTATGTGTGTTGAGGGTGCTGGTGGTATTACTTGTCCTTTTAATCTTTCTAATAAGGAGATATTGCTTCCAGATGTTATTAAATCTTTGGAACTTGGTGTTGTAATAGTTGCTGATGGTGGGTTGGGTACTATAAATTCTGTTTTATTAACTGTTGAATATGCCAAATTGTACGGAATTAAAATTCTGGGAATTATCTTAAATAATTATGATAAAATGAATTTCATGCATGTTGATAACAAATTACAGATTGAAACATTGACTGGAGTTAATATTATAGCAACGATTCCCAAAATGGCTGAAGATATAGATATTTCGAAAAATGATTTATTAGATTTATTTACAGTAAAGGTAGGTTTATAGTGGATTGGCAGAAAGAAGATTTGAAATATATATGGCACCCTTGTTCCCAAATGAAAGATTATGAAACTCTTCCTCCGATTGTTGTTGATCATGCTAAGGGAATAAACTTGTATGATGTTGATGGTAATTGTTATAAAGATGTTATTAGCTCTTGGTGGTGTAATTTATTAGGTCACTGTAACCCTAGAATAAATAGTGCAATAAAAAATCAATTAGATACATTGGAGCACGTTATATTTGCTAATTTTACTCATAAAACTGCAATAACATTGTGTCAAAAATTGATGAAAGTTTTACCAAAAGGTTTATGTAAGTTTAATTTTGCAGATAATGGCTCAGCTTCTATTGAAATGGCAATGAAAATGAGTTTTCAATATCATCAGCAAACAGGAAATAATAAAAAGAAACGCTTTATGGCGCTTTCTGATGCTTATCATGGAGAGACTATCGGAGCTTTATCTGTTGGTGCTTGTGATTTGTATTCCGAAATATATAAACCTATTTTGATGGATGTTGTTAGAATTCAAGGTCCTGACTGTTTTAGATGTCCATATGGCAAAACTCGAGATAATTGTACTTGTGAATGTTTTGAACTGGCAGAAAAAACTTTTGAAGAATACGGTGAAGAAACTTGTGCTATGCTTGTTGAACCTTTATTACAAGGTTCTGCAGGGATGAAGATTTATCCACCATTATATTTAACAAAATTGCGAGATTTGTGTAATCAATATAATGTTCATTTAATTGCTGATGAAATTGCGACTGGGTATGGTCGTACCGGTAAAATGTTTGCATTTGATCATGCCGGAGTTTCGCCTGATATAATGTGTCTGTCTAAGGGATTAACCGGTGGTTATATGCCAATGTCAATATGTATAACTACTCAGGATATTTATGACGCATTTTATGATGATTATGGAAAAGGTAAGGCTTTTATGCACAGTCATACTTATGCAGGTAATCCTTTGGCGTGCTCAGCTGCAATTGAGGTTTTGAATATTTTAGAAGATGAAAACATTATCGATAAAGCCGTAGAAAATGCAAAATATTTTAATCAAATTATTAATGATAAGTTTGCAGCATTACCTTATGTAGGTGAAATTCGTCATATTGGACTTATTAACGCAATTGAAATAGTTAAAGATAAAGTGACAAAAGAATCTTATCCATCATCACTCAGGTTAGGGTATCAGATTTATAAAAAAGCTTTGAAAAAAGGAGTTCTGTTACGACCTCTTGGCGATGTAATATATTTTAATCCACCTTTGATTATTGAGCCAAATGATATGGATTATGTAACAGATGTGGCATTAGAATGTATGCAAGAAATAATGAGTGAAGTTTAATTTTTTGATTATTTACTAATCGGTTTGCCAAAGAAAATTCTTGCTCCTCCGAATTTCTTTTGCAATGTATGTTTTAGTCCTACAATAATATCGTTTACATTACATACAACAAGCTGAACTGCATCTATCAGTACACTTAGTTTCGGTACAAGCACGGAGAAGTCAGAACTTGTTTTGTTAAAGTTTCCTGAAATTGAAACGAAATCCTTTGAGGAATTGGCAAAGTTGTAGGTTATTTGTTCAAGATTTGTAGCACTATTTTTTATTGTTTGTCGTGTTACTTCGTCGTTTATTTTTTCTGATAAATCCTTTAGATTAATAGTTGTTGTCTCTAAATTTGCCATACTGTTTTTTAGTGAGGTTGTCGAATTATGAATATTTTCTCGGTTTTCAGTAAGGATTTCTGTAATTAAGTCAAATAGTTCTGTTAATGCATCTGTTGTTTTTGTTGCAGAACTCAATAAACTTTCTCCTTTTTCTGATAAGTTATCCAAGTGTGCTTGGTTTGTATCAGAAATACCGTTGAAAGTGAATGTTGTTTGTCCTTTGATGGTATCTCCTGTTTTTATATATTTAATCATAGGAGATGTTGGATAGATTATATCAACATATTTTGTATCTTCATCATAGTTTTTTATTGTAGCGGTTATGTTTTTGGGTAAGTGTAAACCTCGTTGGTTCAATGTTATGTAAAGATAGGTTTTGGTAAAATCTTTTGAAATTTTTAGTTTTGTTGTGGAACCCAGCTTGTAACCTTTGTAGTAAACTCCCATTCTTGGCGGCATCGGATCCATTTTTTTGAATTCTGCTTTAATATATGTGTGGCTGAAATATGTAGATATAAAAGAGCCAATGACAAGAAGTAAAAGTAAACTTAATAAAATTTTTCCTATGGTAACATTCATAATAGTATTATTATGAACTGTAAAATTTTGTGCATTATTCTACTGGTTTGATTGTTAGGATAATAATTTTTATATTTCTAAAATTTTAAGGAGTTGCTTATGTAGTTTTACATTATGTACACGTATAATGTCTATATTGTGATTTATTAAAATACTATTAAGCGCAAGTGTATAAATATCTTTTTCTTCATTATCAGCTTCAGGCATTTCCAAAAGACTTTTTCTGGATAAGCCTATAAGTATAGGGCAGCCAATACTTGAGAGTTCATTAAATCTTTTGATGATTGTTAAATTATGGGCTTTTGTTTTTCCAAAACCTATCCCCGGATCTATTATAATATTACTTGGTTTTATACCTTTTGAAATTGCAAAATCCACTTTTGTTTTTAGGTTTAAATAAATTTCGTCCATCAGATTTTCGTAGAATGGAGAATCTTGCATATTCTCCGGGGTTCCTTGTGAATGTTGCAATATGATTTTTATATTTGGATTTACAGATAATATATTTACCATATCTGAATCATAGTCTAATCCTGAAACGTCATTTATAATATCCGCACCAAGTTCAATACATTTTTTTGCAACTATAGAACTTCTGGTATCAATACTTATCAATGGATATTTTTCTGTTTTATTCTGTTGAATGTATTTTAAAATTGGAACAAGTTTTTCTAATTGATCTTCGGTACTAATTGGTTGAGAATATGGTTTTGTGGATTCTGCGCCTATGTCAATAATGTCTGCCCCATCTTCAATTAGCTTGTTTAAATGTGTTATAGAGTCATTATAATCAAAATACTGTCCGCCGTCAGAAAATGAATCTTTTGTAATATTTAAAATCCCCATTATTTTTGTTTTTTGAGTTTTGTGTTGTATGCAAAACTCTTCTATTTTTTTTCCAAGTTCTTTTAATTTAAAAGGCTGAAACTGTAGTTTTTTTGAAATTTTTTCTAATTCATCTAAACTTCCGCCAAGAATGCAATTTGATAAATCGGTTTTTCCTGTAATAACTTCTCTATGGGTTCCACAATCTGCGCCGACAGATATTGCAGTTTGTTTTAAAATGTTTGCTTGTGCTGGTGTGAGGTTGAAAATTTTTAGATTTTTATATTGAAATTTTTTCTGAGCCTTATGTGTATAGGTTTTATCAAAACCTATATTAGTAAGTTCAGATTCTATTTCAGTATTTAATATTTCTTTCAATAAAAAATCGTGCATATATGAAGTTTAACACGATTTTTTTATTTTAACAATTTATATTGTATTAAATTTTAAGCAGATTGTTTAAATGTATTTTTAATATCGCATATTGCAAGTGAACCATTCTCCGCAGCTTTTGTTAAACCTGAAGCAAGTGCGAAAAATGCCATTACGCCACCAAAAGCTTTTGAACATTTTCCAACTATTGGGCTTTTTACGATTGGACTTAAGTATTTGTTATTTGTAAATTTACTAACAAAATTCATAAATTCGGCTGCGTATTTTTGCATATGTTTTTGGAATTTTGTAATAAATCCTGTAGATTCTTTTGTAATTCTACTGGTTAATTTTGCGGCTTTAGTGGTTGTTTCCATTGTTGTACGAACAACTTTTTCACCTTCATTAACTGTTTTTTGAGCATTTTGCATTGCTTTTGCAAGATATCCGGTACCACCAGCAATAGTTGCTGTTTCTTGTACTTTTTCTTTTGTATTATTTTTTTGTGGCTGATTATTTGAAGTGAAGCTTATTGATTGAACTGATATACTCATTAGTCGATATCCTCATCTTCAATTTTGTTATCAATCAGGTCGATTTCATCAGCAAGTTCATCAGTTTCAATTCTTGAATCATCATTTTTATATGAGTTTTTAGTTTCAACTTTTCTTGCTGCATTATATGCTCCTGCAAGTCCTGAACCTACACCCAATGTTGTTGCTGTAGCTTTCGCAACACCATCATATGTTGTGTTTTTTAGAGGTTCAGTTATTTTTTTAAGGGTATCCTTATTGAAAGGATTTAGTTTTTTATTAACATAGCGGAAAGTTTCTAATATTGAATGTCCAATTTTATTATCGTCTATTTTTGAGATTATTTCTGTGAATTTGTCTGAAATTGTTGTCATTGTTTTTGAAGCTTGAATATCAGTAATTTTATTTTTTACTGATTCTGCTATTTTTGAGCCTGTATCAGATACTCCTTTTGTTATAGGTTTTAGTACTTCTGTAGCCCACTTAGCGGCTTTACCATTTGCAATTTTACCCGCAAAACTTTTAATAGCTTTAGCGCCTTTAGTTGCCCCCCAAAGAACGGCCCATCCTTCAAGAACACCTTCTGATACTATTTTAAAAAGGTTCATGATTTTTTTGCCACTTTCAGGTATGTGGTCATCATTTATTAAATCTTCAAATTCTTGTTTTTGGCGTTCATAAAACGCTCGCTGTTCGTTATAAGTTTTTTCATCAAGCGTAGCGACTCCTCTAAAAGTTGTGTTTTTTGCAGAATACTGTGTAAAATTTGGTTGAATTGTCAACATACTAATTCCCCATCAATAATTAAAATAATTTCCACTCGTATAATACGTGTAAAAATATTTTTTTGCTAACCCGTAAAGTTACCATTAACAAAATGTTACATAACATTTGTATTATCTCATGCAAATCATTATTTGTAAAGCTATGGTTGAAGTTTATAGCCTTGGTAGGAGTTTCTGCGGATAAATTCTTTGTCGATTTTGTTAAGGCAATCCAGTTTTGCCCCGAGCCATCGTGGTGCTATAAGGTTTTTCTTTAATCCGTTACCTGCCAGTCTATGAATAGTTGTTTCTTTTGGTAAAAGTTCTAAGAAATCACAGCATAGATTAACATATTCTTCTTCGGTCATGAAATCTATTTCTTTATTTTCGTATAGTCTTGATAGTTTTGTGTTTTGCAGAGCGCAGAGCATGTGGATTTTAACTCCGTCAACTTTCAATTCTGCAAGTTTTTGAGCGGTTTGTAATATCTCATCTCGGGTTTCCCATAAGCCGAAAATGACATGAACGCAGACATTGATATTTTTTTCTTTAGTCTTTTCGTAAGCTCTTAGGAAGCAGTCAAAATCATGTCCACGATTTATTTTTAAAAGAGTTTTGTCATGGATTGACTGTAATCCATACTCAACCCAAGTATAATAATCTTTTCCGATATCTGAAATTAGTTCTAATTTTTCGTCGTCGACACAATCTGGTCTGGTTCCGATAGATAATCCGACTATATCAGGATGATTTAGTGCTGATTTATATATTTTTTCGAGTTCATTAACCGGCTTGTAAGTGTTGGTATAAGCTTGAAAATATGACATAAACTTTTCTGCCTTGAAACGATTATGTAATGTTTCAGCACCGACTTTAACTTGTTCTTCTATTGATAGCAAGTTTGAATGAGCTTGAGAAAAGCTTCCACCATCATCACAAAAAATACAACCACCTGTGGATATTGTTCCATCTCGGTTTGGACAGGAAAATCCTGCATCAAGGGTTATTTTGTATACCTTTGCGCCAAAACGTTTTTTTAAATATGCACTAAACTGGTTGTATCTTTTATCTGTATTATTAAATAACATTTCTATTATTTGTTTTCGTCTTCATCGTTGTCATAAATCGGATAAACATAATGTTCTCCGCAGTTAGGACAAACAACTTCTTGTTGTTTTCCATCTTCAACTTTAGCTACTTCAAATAGGCATTTACAACCTGATTGAACGCATCTAACAGCCCATGTTGGTCTTATTAATCTTGCCATAATTTACTACCCTCATATCTTCTATACAAGCTAATTTTATCATTTATTAGGTAAAGTTGCAAGTTATTCATTTGGGAATATATAATTATTCGCACAAGTTGCCACATTAGACCCTGAATCAAGTTCAGGGTGACAATTTGATTAATCTAGTGTGATAATACATTTTCTTTTTATTCTGGACTTGATATTAACAGTCATTCCGGACTTGATCCGGAATCTTTCGATTGTAAGACTCAAAAATCACCAAGTATGAACAGGGGATTACGCTTTCGCTATTTTCTAGTCAGTTCAGTATGACAATTTGAGTTACTATATAAATCCTCTGCTATTAGGTTTACTTGTAGACTTCGTCATCCCAATATTCAAGTTCCAGTTTACCAACGATAATTGTATCGCCGTTTTGTATACCAAGCTGTTTTAATTCGTTCATTATGCCCATGCTAATCATAATGTTTTGGAATCGAATAATTTGTTCTGTGCTTCTTGGATCTGTAACTTGAGATATTCTGATAATTCTGCCACCTGTTACAAGGTAAGTATCTTTATTGAGCTTTTGAACTTCCCAGTATCCATCATCATTGTTTGTAGCTTCCAAATCTTCTTCTACAACAATATCTGATACTGGTTTTTCAATTTCGTCAACTTTTTTCTCAATTTCGGTTTTTAAAGCCTCGATATTTTCTCCACTAACAGCTGAAATACAGAAAACTTCAATTCCGAGCTTTTTGAATTCATCTTTTAAATGTGTCAACGTTTCTTCATCAATAGAATCCATTTTGTTAATTGCTACAATTTGATGAACTTGAGAAAGTTTTTCTGAATATTTTTTCAATTCTTGATTTATCGTATTGTAGTTTTTAATAGGATCAATTTCTGTCCCGTCTACGATATGCAGAAGTAATCTGCATCTTTCCACGTGTCTTAAAAAGTCGTATCCAAGTCCAACACCTTCTGAGGCACCTTCAATCAGTCCAGGAATATCTGCAATTACAAATCCGTCGCCGTTGTGTTTTCTAACAACTCCAAGGTTTGGTACAAGTGTTGTGAACGGATAATCTGCAATTTTTGGTTTCGCTGCTGAGACTCTGCTTATGAATGTTGATTTTCCAGCATTAGGTAAGCCTAATAGCCCTACGTCAGCAAGAAGTTTTAATTCTAATTGAAGTTCTCTTTCGATTCCAGGTTCTCCGGGTTCGCAGTATTGAGGAGCTCTGTTTTGAGGTGTGCAGAAATGAATATTGCCGCGACCGCCACGACCCCCTTGTGCAACAAGAACTTTTTCTTCGTGGTGAGTTAAGTCTGCAATAATATTTCCAGTTTTAAGATCTTTTACAATGGTTCCGGTTGGAACTTTGATATACAAATTTTTTGCACTTTTTCCGTGCATACTTTTTTTGAAGCCGTTTTCTCCATTATCAGCTTTAAATATTGAACGATAAGTAAAATCTAATAGAGTTGATAAACCTTCATCTGCTATTAAATAAACACTTCCGCCTTTTCCGCCGTCACCGCCTGCAGGACCGCCTTTGTCTACAAATTTTTCACGTCTCCAAGCGACAACACCGTTACCGCCTTTGCCTGAAGATATTTTAATTGTTGCTTTATCGATAAATTGCATAGTATAAATCCTTTTGGTTTGATTATACTATGAACAAAGGTGTTGCGTAAATATTTGCTACTAATTGTTACTAAATTTCTTCAGGAATAAATAGTGGATTTTTTGCCAGAATTTCTCTTGTGTGTTCGCTACAGCAACTTTTACGAGTTAATTGTTGATATTCTCTAATGATGTTTAATACGTCATCTGTTGATAATTTTACAATTCTTCTTTTTCCTTCAATAATTTTTGCCATAAGTTAATCCTTTCTTTTTAGAAAGGTTCGGTAAAGTTTGTTTGGAACTTTAATAGTTCATTATAACGGTTTAGAAATGTCTTTTAAAATATGAAAAAAGAGTGAAACTTTTTTCACTCTTTTTATTGCCAATCAGTAAAGGTTTTGTTTTCTAATGTTACGTTTGTCCATCCTGCGTCATTTAATCTTTGTTTCATTTGTTCTGCTAAGTCTTTTCGAGCTCGAGCCGGAGTTAGTGACATACCTGTATTTACTTGATACAACTTGCCATCCGGTGTTGTAACTGTTGCGGATCCGCTACCGTCAAAGTTTCTGACTGCAAATGATATAGTTAATGTTCTAGGTTTAGCTTTTTCTGCTGCTGACCATTCTTTTGTTTTTGGTTTATCTACTTTGCCTGTAGCTTCGGAACCATCAGATGCCCACTTGAAGTTTTGGTTTTCTAATGTAACATTTGTCCAACCTGCATCTTTTAATCTTTGTTTTAATTTTTCAGATAATTGAGTCATAATTGTTGAATTACTAGATCCAGTTGTGTGTAATGAAATACTATATTGTTTTCCATCTGGTGTAACTACGTTTGCTGTACTTGAAGTTAAACTACTTATATTTACACTCATGTTAAGTCTTATTGGTTTAGCTTTTTGTTCAGCTGACCATTCTGTTTTTGTCGTGTTTTTAGCTTTATCTGTTTTCTGAGTATTTTGGTTGTTGTTATTATTTTTTACAGTTTTGTTATCTACTGCGCCTTTACCATCATTGCTATTATCTACAGCAGGGTTTTCTTCTTCTGGAGTAACTCTAGGGTTATCTCCTTCAGGTTGACCTTCAGGTTGTGCAGGAGTTGAATTGTATTTTCCAATTTCTTCGCACATTTCATCAAATGAGAGAGGTCCAAATTGTTTGCTACCATCTTCACTTGAAGCTCTGAATGAATCTTCTCCTACTTTTACAAAGTTAAATTTAGGGAATAATTTTTTCAAATTAGCTTCTGTTTTATGAGCATTAGGATCTTGTTGAGCAGTTTGAGTTTGTGGAGTATAAGTTTGTTGAACAGCTTGGCTTCCTCCGCCACGTCCGCCAAACAACATTCCTATACCTTGGAATAAGAATGGTAATGCCCCTAATATGAACCCACCCCAATTAAATTTAGGTTGAGCAATTTGATAGGTTACATTAGGACTGTGATTTCCTCTGCACATTATAGGACCACGAGAAACATTTATTTTAGGGCCATAAGTGTTATGGGCATAGTTTATGTTCTTTTGGTATATTCTACTATTTAGGGGAGTTCCAAAATTGTAGCTTGCCATCTCTTATCCTTGTGTTGTACCTCATATATAAAAAGTATATACTAATGATATAATTGCTAGATTGTTAGATTTTTGTAATATTTCTTTACAAAAAGAGAGCATAATAATAACATTTTCAAAATTATTACACTCTCTTAGTTGATTTAATTAAGTTTATTTAAAAGTATTATAAGCGTTAACACCTGCAGTAAAACCATTGATAGCTGTGTTAGCAGCACTTCCTATCATGTTTCCGAATAATTGGGTTTGTTGTAATTGCGAATTGTAGGCTGCATTATTATATGAATTACCGGAATTTGAATTTGAGTTAGCTGCAGTAATATAGTTTAAAATATTACCGTTCATTGCGGAATTCAAGTTGTTCAAGAATGTTATTATGCCTATTTGATTTTGGAGTTCTTGATTGTATAGTGCATCTTGAGTTGATAGTAAGCTTTCACTCAATTGAGCGCTTGCTTTAGCTCGTTTATCAGTAATTTCGTTTAAACTATCTAGGAATACTGAATTATCAAAGTTTCCAAATCTGTTTGCAATATCATTTTTTAGATTTGTTTCCATTGGGGTATAAATATTGTTAATTTCTTCAATACCTTGGTTTTTCAGAGCATTAAGCTGACTACTCCATTCTTCTCGTTTTTCGTCACTAATAGAAAATAAATTACCTAAAGAAGAATTCATATTGTCTAATACCGAATCGTATATTTTTTGTTCAGTGTCAGACATTTCGTAGTTAGAATCTACAATATTATTGTTTTTATCTCGTTTATTTGTAGAGACCGTTCTTCCGTTTATCGAAATTGTTCCTGTTGAATATTCAGGGTATTTTGCTTTTTTTCCCATATTTTAATTATCCTTTCTTCAAAGGACAATTTCATAATGTTTACAATTGGCTAGGACTTAATTATTATATCATTTTTTGTATAAATTGTAAAGTTGAATCCAAATTATTTGAAAAACAAATTTGCTCGTATCATAATATGAGTATTATGGCAGATAAAATTAAAATAGTCGGAGCTAAAGAGCATAATTTAAAAAATGTATCATTAGAATTACCTAAAAATGAATTAGTTGTATTTACCGGAGTTTCCGGTTCAGGTAAAAGTTCGCTTGCGTTTGATACTATTTTTGCGGAAGGACAAAGACGATATATTGAGAGTTTGTCTACATATGCAAGACAGTTTTTAGGACAGATGGATAAACCGAATGTCGAATATATAGATGGTTTGTCTCCTGCAATTTCTATTGATCAGAAGTCAAAGAGTAATAACCCTCGTTCTACTGTCGGAACTATTACAGAAATTTATGACTATTTAAGACTTTTATATGCCAGAGTCGGTGTTCCTTATTGTCCTGTTTGCGGAAGACCTATAAAGCCGCAAACGCTTGATGAAATTGTTAATAAAATTATTCAACTGGGCGAAGGTACTAAAATTCAGATTCTTGCCCCAATTGTTCGGGGTAAAAAAGGTGAATATGCTTCTCTTTTTGAAGAGCTAAGACAAGAAGGTTTTGTCAGAGTTAAAGTTGATGGAGAAATTTATAATCTTGATGAAGATGAAATAGAACTTGCTAAGACTAAAAAACATGATATCAGTGTGGTTGTTGATAGAATTGTTGTGAAAGAGTCTGCGACTTCAAGAATTGCAGATAGTGTTCAGATTGCTTTAAAGAAAGCTGATGGCATTATGATGGTTGATGTTGTTGGTGATAAGGAAATTGTTTTTAGCGAAAAACTGGCATGTCCTGATTGTAATTTGAGTTTTGAAGAATTAACTCCTCGTATATTTTCTTTCAATGCACCTTATGGGGCTTGTGAAAGATGTTCAGGGTTAGGTGCTGATTTTATTGTTGATCCTGATTTAGTTGTTCCGGATAAGACAAAATCTATTAACGAAGGTGCCATCTATGCTTGGGCTACACGTAGTGCTACTACTTATTATAATGATTTGTTATCTTCTGTTTGTACAGCATACAAAATTGATATGGATAAACCTTTTGTACAATTATCAAAAAAAGAACAAGATATTATTCTTTACGGTTCAAAAGAAGCTATAAAAATTAAGGTTCAACAGTTCGGTACTCATCGTTATCAAACTAATATAACCCCGTTTGTCGGTGTTATTCCGTTCTTAGAAAAAAGATATAATGATGCTTCCGGAGATTATTGGCGTGAAGAAATTGAAAAGTTTATGGTTGCTAAACCTTGTCCGGCTTGTGGTGGTGCAAGATTAAAACCGTTTCCGCTCGCTGTGAAAATTAAAGATAAAAATATTTTCGAATTTACTACGATGTCAATTGATGATGAATTCCAGTTTATTACTGATTTATATCTTGAATTAACAGAATATCAACTTAAAATTGCTAAACAAATTTTGGATGAAATACGTTCAAGATTAAAGTTTTTGGTAGATGTCGGGTTGCATTATCTTAACCTTGCTCGTATGGCAGGAACCTTATCAGGCGGAGAATCTCAAAGGATTCGTTTAGCGTCACAAATCGGTAGTGGTTTGAGTGGTGTTTTATACGTTCTTGATGAGCCGTCTATCGGTTTACATCAACGTGATAATGATATGCTTATAAAAACATTGTTTAAGCTTAGAAATCTTGGTAATACATTGATTGTTGTTGAACACGATGAAGATACAATCAGAAGTGCTGATTATATTGTAGATATCGGACCTCGTGCAGGTGTTGCGGGTGGTAAAATTATTGCTAAAGGCTCTGTTGACGATATTATTGCAGAAAAAACTTCAATTACCGGAAAGTATTTGAGTGGTGAAAAGTTTATTCCAATACCTGACAAAATTCGCGAGGGTAATGGACATTTCTTAAGTGTAAAAAATGCGCATTTAAATAATTTAAAAAATGTCGATGTAGATATTCCACTAGGTAAAATTGTTGTGCTTACGGGTGTTTCAGGTAGTGGTAAGTCTACTCTTATGCAGGAATTGATATATGAATATGCAATTCATAAATTACGTAAAAATAAACCAAAACCACAAGGGGTTGATGAAATTACCGGTTTTGAAAATATTGATAAAATTATTGATATAGATC
>JAAVBM010000089.1 GCA_014803505.1 bacterium
AAAAGCGGTGCTCATTTTTATTCGTTAGGTACTGATTCTGTAGTTTTACGACCTGATTCTGAAGGTTTTGTAAGTACAAAAGGTAAATGGTATCGTGGAAAGCTTATGATTAAAGTTTCTAACGGTAAATTGATTGTAATTAATGATATCGATTTGGAAAATTATTTGAAAGGTGTTGTACCTTCTGAAATGTCTCCAAGTTGGGAGTTTGAAGCTTTAAAAGCTCAAGCTATAGCAGCAAGAAGCTTTGCACTTGCTAACTTAGGTAAACAAGCAAGATATGGTTATGATTTAAAAGATAATACAGAAGATCAGGCTTATGGTGGTGCTTCTGTAGAAACGAATAAGACAAATAATGCTGTTGATGAAACTCATGGGCTTGTTTTGACATATGATATGAAAATTATTTCAGCATATTATTCAGCTTCTGCAGGTGGTATGACTAATACTAATGCTTGGGGTGGTTCAGTTCCTTATTTACATTCTGTACCATCTTTTGATGATAATGTTGGTAAAAAAGGACATGGGGTTGGCATGTCACAACATGGAGCAAATAATTTAGCTAAGGAAGGGTATAATGCTTATCAAATTTTGCAGTATTTCTATTCAAATGTGAAATTTGCTAAACTAAACAAAGAGTCTTAACTCCTTATTATGTTGGGGTTTTATGGTTGTATATACTACTGAATATACACTATGATTGAACTTCATGAAAATTAATCTCTAAAACCCTTGACAGTACAGGAGAAAATGTTATAATGATTTTGTCGATTACACAATCTGCGGTAAAATGGTTCAGTTATCCGTGGGTATAGGAAGAAGGAGGTTCGAAATGAACAAAGAAGAATTAGTAAAAGAAGTATCTAAAAAAGCAAAAGTTTCTCAAAAAGCAACTGCTGACATCTTATCAGCTACATTAGACACTATTCAAAAAACAGTTTCTAAAGGTAAAAAAGTTACTTTAGTTGGTTTCGGTACTTTCGAAGCTCGTAAAAGAGCTGCAAGAACAGGTAGAAACCCTCAAACTGGCGCAGCTTTAAAAATTGCAGCTAAAACAGTTCCTGCTTTCTCAGCTGGTAAAAATTTCAAAGAACTTGTTAAGTAATTCTTTTACAATATAATAAGTTAAAAATGCGGAGTCGATTTTGAGCCTCCGCATTTTTGTTGCTTAAACGTTACAATAACTTGAATAATGCCATTTTTCGTGCTATTATTTATATGTAGAATGTGGGGTAAATGAGGTATTTTATGAAAAGTTCAACAATAAGAAGATCAACATTATCTAAAGAATCAATGGAAGTTATTGAAAATCTTGCTAAAAATCAGGATGGTAGCGGTATTGATGAGTATGTAAGACCTGATGAAATTGCGGATTCTTCTTATTCTGAATCTTCTAACGGTAGTAAATCTAAAGAAATTGATTTATTATGGCAGTCTTTTAAAGCTCCTCAATTTAATTCTAAGTCTCCAATTGCTTATGTTCTTATGGGCTTTATTGCCGGAGTTATTGTTACTATCGTATTAGGGCTTTGTTTAGGTTTTATTTCTACTAAGTCTAATGTTGAAACTTCAACTGATAAAAATATTGTTTCAGCAGAAATAGAAGCAAATGATTCTTCTGTTGAACAAAATTCTGAAGAAAGAATAGTTGCCCCTATTGAGAATGAACTTTCTTCTGATGTTACGGTTTCGGATAAACAAAGTGTTAATGTAGAACAAAAAGTTACTTCTTCTACCAAAATGAAAAAATATACAGTAAAAGAGAGCGATACTGGAGAAAGTATTATTAGAAATTATTATGGATCATTTTCTCCTGAAAAGCTTGAATTGGTTAAGAAAGCTAACAATTTAGAATCTCTTGATAGAATAAATATTGATCAAGTATTGTTACTTCCTGTCCAAGAATAATTCATTTACGGAGAACTCATATGAATTTGTATAAAAGTTTTTCGGTTTTTGCTGTTGCTTTATGTATTAGCAGTGTGTTAATTTCTACAACCTGTCCTGCTATTGCTGATTCTGCGTTGCAATCAGGGGTTAATCTATCGGTACCTGTTAATAATAATGAATGGAAAAATGATTTACGTTCAAAATTTTTAAATAATGAATCTGTTATTATGGAAATTAATATTCGCTCGTTCAATGCTCTGGATGTTGACGGGGATGGTTTTATTAACGAGGCTTTAGGCGAAGAACGAGGAACTTTTATTAATGCTGTTAATCGATTAGATGAATTGAAAAATCTTGGTGTTAATACCTTACATGTTTTACCAATAACTCCTGTAGGAAAATTAAAGGCTTTAGGTACAGCAGGCAGTTTGTATGCAGCTGCAGGGTTTGATTCGTTAAATAGTGATTTAATGGATTCAAATGCAAAATTAACATTAGAAGAGCAAGCTAAATTTTTTATTGATGAAGCTCATAAAAGAAATATTCGTATAATTGTTGATGTTCCGGCTTGTGCTTCTTATGACTTATATTTACAACGTCCCGATTTGTTTGTAAGTAATCCCTCCGGAGAACCGGTTATTCCTTCTGACTGGACAGATGTAAGACTTTTAGCAACCGGGGATGAAAATAAAATTGATTCAAATGTATACAGCCTTTATAAAGATTTTGTTAAATTAATGATGGGCTTGGGCGTTGATGGCATCAGAGCTGATGTTGCTCATTGCAAAACTATGTTGTTTTGGAAGGAATTGATAGCTTATTCCCGTCAAAAAGATCCTGAATTCTTATGGTTAGCCGAATCTTCAGAAATATGGCATGATGCTATTTCTCCTCAAGCTGTTTTTACTCCTTATGATAAGCTTTTGGAGGCTGGGTTTGATGGTTATTACGGATCTTTCTTTAGTTTAAAGGATTGGGAAAATTCAAAAGAATTATATAAAAACTTTTCAGGAAATTTTACAGATCTAAAGAGATTTAATGAGAAAAAAAGTTTAATTGGTAGTTTTACAACTCATGATGAAGTCAGTCCGATATTATTAAAAGGTTCTCAATTAAGTGATATGATTATCTGGTTGAGTGCAACTTTGCCTTTGAATTCTTATTTTGTTGACGGATTTCAAACAGGGGATGATTATACTTACAGAAAAGGTAATAAATTAGCACCGGTTTCGAATACAGATGATGATATCTATTTTACTCATAATGGTAAAATCGATATTTTTAATTTCTCTCGCAAGCCTGGTGGAGATAATATAAATTTACGTAATGATTTTCTGTTAGCAAATGATGTTAAGAAAAGTTTGTTACCTGTTTTAAATAGTGGAACTTTTACACCTCTGAAAACTGGTAATCAAAAGGTTTTTGCTTACACATTTGTTCATAATAAAAAAAGAGTTATAACTATAGGAAATTTAGATTTTAATAATTCTGCTAAAGCTACAGTTAGAATTCCTAAGTATAGTCAACGATACAATATTCTTCCTATAAAAATATCAAATATGCCCGAAATTAGAAAAGATAAAGTTTCTTTGAATTTAGCTCCGGGAGAAATTGTTGTTTTAATTGTTCATGAACTTTTATAAATTTAAGCTGTATAGTTTTTTACGAAGTCACTGATTGCAGAAGCTTCGTTTGTTCCTGTAATGAAATCAAAATCAGGAGAAGCTTCTTTTAGTTCATCAATAATATGTTCGAGTAATCCAGGAATAATTATTTTTCTTGTATTAAGTTTATTTTTTATATCCAAATTTTGCAGTGTTTTTGAAACTATATTCGCTGTGAATTTTTCAGCAGACCAGGCTGTAAGTACGCTCATTCCGTCTGCAGGAATAACTATTAAGTATGATGGAATATCTAAGTTTTCGAGTTCATTTGCAACCGCAAAAAAAGTTAAAGCAAAATTAGATGTTAAGAAAACTATTGAATCTTTGTTTGGATTGTTGAATTCATAGAGCCCAGACTCAACTTGTAGAGGCTTTTGCGGGTCTGTGAATATATTTTCTCGCAATGTTAATAACGTAGAAAACATAGCTTCGTCAAACTTATTAAAAACAAGCATATTAGCATATTTGCAGATATAATAACTTGCTTTGGCACAAGTTTCAAATAGTTGTTCTTCTGATTTGATATTAAAAACTACACTTGTCGGTTTTGAATAATTTTCATCTTTTTCAATAATAGCTTTAGTTCGTGTTGTAATTAGATAGTCTTTTGTTTTTTGAAAATCTTTATCTTCAATAATATCAAGTTCAAGTTTAATGAATTCATCATACGTTATTGTTTGAATATCAAAATTCATATTGGACTTAGCATTTTTTAGTATCACTAAGTCTACTCGAATTGGACCATTTACTCCTTTAATTTCAAAGTCTGAAATTTGTTTAAGATTTTGATTAAAGTCAGGAGCATTACAATCCAGTATAACCGCTAAAGTGGTTTTATTGATAAATGTTTTTTCGTGTCTATAGAGTACGTTTTCTCCGCCTATTTTTAGGTTTCCGATGGTAACTGTTTTTTGCGGATGCTTTATTCCGTGAGAATATTTTTCTTGCAGTTCGTCAGATATATATGGGCATTTATCTATTTCAATGTTTTGTTTTGCTAATTTTAATGCAAATGCCATACAGGTCGGACAGCCGCATTTTTTACAATTAGCTGTTGATTCTTTTTTCCCGCCAGGAAGATATTTAAAAATTTGCAGTCCTGTCATTTCCATTATATTAGCCCTTTCATTATAGAAATATTTTCAGGATAAAACATTACAATTATATTTGCACCTGCAGATAGTACTCCTGCAGAAGCTGAAAGCTCAATCATTTTTGCTCTGGTGTTTATTGAACCTTTTGCTGTTAGAGTTTCGGATTTCGCTTCTTTTGTTTTTAATGATTCTCTAGCTGCTTCTGAAAGTAATGGTAATTTGAGATAATCATCACCTTTTTCACCTTCTAATCGAACCTTTTCCATTATGCTATAGCCATATTCATAGCCATATCCGAGTCCGCCAATATCTGTATTCATTATTATTTTATTTTTATCTAATCCTAAATCTGTTGATAGAATATTTAGTTCTTTGGCTAGGTTTATATCAATAGGTGTTTTTAGGACTATGTAGTGATTCCCTTTAATAACTTCAGGAATTATGTTTTTATAAGTGCTTTCTTCTGCAAATGATATAATACATTCTCTGTCTAAGGTTTTTATTAGTTCAGGTATAAGATATCTGTCAATATCAGCTTTCCCTGAACCACATATCATAAGTGGTTTGGAAATTTGTGGTAATAAGAATTTTAATATTTGAACGGAATTTTCAATATCCTCAATTTTTATAATATTAAAATATAAAGCAATAATATCGCAATCAGTTTTATTTGCGTTATTTAATTTAACAGAAAGGGTATCTGTTTTGGAAACATTTACCCCTTCTGAAATATCTATTCCTAAAGCAAAAAGCTTTGAGTTTGTTGTAATTTTAAAATGATTGTCTTCCACTGCGTACTCTGTTCATTATTTCTTCAAATTCTTTTTCGTCAATTGTTTCTTTATCAAGTAGTTCTCTTGAAATTTCTTCTAACATATCTCTATTTTCGACAAGAAGTTTTTTCGCAAGTTCATAACGTTCATCAACAATATTTTTGATTTCTTGGTCGATTTCGTAGGCAACTTGTTCAGAGTAATCTCTTTGGTGCCCAAAATCTCTGCCCATGAAGACATTCTGTTGGTTTTTTCCATATGCCATGTTCCCAAGCTTATCAGACATACCCCAAGCGGTAACCATTTTTCGAGCGATATCTGTAACGTTGATTAAATCTTGAGATGCACCTGTGCTTACTTTGTCTTTGCCGTAGATGATTTCTTCTGCTGCACGACCACCAAGAGAAACCGCGATTTTAGCTAATAATTTAGCTTTACTTACATGAACTTTTTCATCTTTTGGTCTTGTCCAAGTTACACCAAGAGCCATTCCGCGAGGAATAATTGATACTTTATGTAATTCATTTGCATCAGGTAATAATTTGTCAATTAGTGCGTGACCAACTTCATGATATGATGTTAATTCTTTGTCTTCATCTGTTAATACACGGCTTTTCTTTTCTACCCCTGCAATGACTCTGTCTATTGAACGATCAATATCATCCATAGTTATTTTATCTTGACCTTTACGTGCTGCAAGAAGTGCTGATTCGTTTAATAAGTTTTGCAAGTCAGCACCGGTAAATCCAGGAGTTCTTTTTGCTAAAACCTTCAAATCTACATCTTTGTCCAATTTTTTGTTTTTAGCGTGAACTTCTAAAATTTGTTCTCTACCTTTTACATCCGGAGCATTTATATAAATCTGTCTATCAAATCTGCCGGGTCTTAATAATGCATTATCTAAAATGTCAGGTCTGTTTGTTGCTGCTATAACGATTATATTTGTATTAACGTCAAAACCGTCCATTTCAACAAGTAATTGGTTAAGAGTTTGTTCTCTTTCATCGTGACCACCGCCTAAACCTGCTCCACGCTGACGTCCTACGGCATCAATTTCATCGATAAAGATAATACAAGGTTGATGTTTTTTAGCTTGTTCAAATAAATCTCTAACACGGCTTGCACCAACACCAACAAACATTTCTACAAAGTCAGAACCTGAAATTGAGAAGAATGGAACGCTAGCTTCGCCTGCAACAGCTTTAGCCATTAAGGTTTTACCTGTTCCCGGAGGACCTACAAGAAGAACACCTTTAGGAATTTTTGCTCCTAACTTCATGTATTTTTCACCGTTTTTTAGGAAGTCTACAATTTCTTCTAGTTCTTTTTTCTCTTCGTCAATACCTGCAACATCTTTGAATGTTGTTTTAACTTTGGAATCAAGAAGCATTTTTGCTTTACTTTTTCCAAAAGACATTGCTTGGGAGCCACCTGCTTGAATTGCTTTTATCATAAGCCCAAGAGAGATTACAGCGAATAGTATGATTATAAATGTTCCTATATTTCCTGCAAGTTGATTCGTTTCAGGAGCTTTTTTTACGGTAATATCGGCTTCTGAATCGTTTAATTTTGTCATTAACTCTTCATCATTAGCTGGGATTTGAACCTTATATTGAAATAATGGAGCTTGTGCACTTTTTGAATCCGGAGTTAAAAATGGTGATATTTTATTTTTTTCTGTTCCGTCATCTGCAGCTTCTTGTGCCGGTTGATCTTTTGGTATCGCTATAATCATATCCTCAAATTTTTCTATTTTTGAGAACTCTTTATTTTCTAATTTTTGTAAAAAATTAGTGTATGAAATTTCTGAGGTGCTTGTTGAAGGTCCTGTCATAAATATTGTTGAAATAAAGACAAGCACAACAATAGCTAATATAACGTACATCCCCATTGATTGACTTTTGTTCATATAAAATAACCTTTCAAAAAATATTAAACTCTCGTTGCGTAAATTATAACTTAAATAGATGAAAATGTGAAGTGGTAACTGCTACCTGTACCTTTCTATTCATAAATTTTTTCTAAAATTTATGAAATAGATGAGATGTATTTTTCAATATCTTCTTCTGAATTCATCTCAGTTGCGGCTACTAAAATTTTGGTTTCATCCAGTTTTAGTCCGCCAAGTATTTTGTTCACTTTCAAGTTTTCAAGAAACTTATCAGAATTATTTACTTCAATCACAAATTCGTTGAAGAAATTTTTGTTTAAAGTTTTAAATCCTTTTTGAGCAAGCTTATTTGATAGAGTATGAGCATTTTTTGTTGAAAGATATCCGGCTTGGCGGAATCCTTTTTCTCCCATTACTGACAAATATAATGTTGCGCAAAGTCCGATTAGTGCTTGGTTTGAACAAATATTACTTGTTGCTTTTTCTCTTTTAATATGTTGTTCTCTTGTTTGTATTGTTAAACAAAAAGCTTGTTTGCCATCTTTGTCTACAGTTCTTCCTGCTAATCTTCCGGGAAGTTGACGCATGAATTTTTCTCTACAAGCCATAAATCCAGCACTTGGACCGCCGAAATTCATTGGAATACCAAGAGGTTGAATATCTCCTACGACAATATCTGCACCATATTCAGATGGTGGTTTTAATATTGATAATGTTGAAATATCACAACATACAACAGATAAGCAATCAACAGATTTTGGCTCAATTATTTCCCCGTAGTAGTTTGGAGTTTGAACTAATACGCAAGCATAATCATTTGTATCTGAAGGAATTTCATCTACCCAATCCACGCTTATTGATTGGGATGTTGTGTATGTTTCTATGATTTTTTTGTATTCAGGATTTAGTGAATTTAGTACACAAACTTTATATTTTTTTGCAATTCTGCAAGCCATTAAAATAGCTTCAGCACAAGCCGTTCCTGCATCATAAACTGTAGCATTTGCGATATCCATTCCTGTTAAACGGCAAATCATTGTCTGAAACTCGTACATTACTTGCAGAGTTCCTTGTGAAATTTCAGGTTGGTATGGAGTGTATGCAGTATTGAATTCAAAACGGCTTGCAACTTGAGATATACAAGCCGGTATGAATTTATTATACATACCGCCACCGATAAAACATATGTAATCTGAATTATTTTCATTAGCAAGTTGTTTAACTTTTTTTTGAGCTTCCATTTCACTTAAACCTTCAGGAAGGTCTAAAGTTTTCATTCGGACAATTTCAGGAATTTGTGAAAATAATTCGTCAGTAGATTTTATTCCTATGCTTTCACACATTTCTTGTGTTGTTTTTTCATTGTGTACTAAAAAGTTTCTCATTTTATTCCAATTCTTCTTTATATTCTGTGTAAGTCAATAAATCTGTATATTCATCTTCGCCGGCAGTTGGTTCAATTTTAACTAACCATCCGTTTTCATAGCAATCGTCATTTAATTTTTCCGGAGCATCAACAAGTTCTTCATTTACTTCAATAACTTTACCGCTTACCGGCATATAAATTTCAGAAGCAGCTTTAACAGATTCTATATTTGCAAAAGTTTCACCTTTAGCGAATTCGGAACCAACTTCAGGAAGTTCCAAGAATACGATATCTCCCAATTGGTCTATTGCATAATCTGTTAAACCAACAATGCAAGTGTCACCTTTTAAAATATATTCATGTGATTTTGTACATAAAATCTTTTCAGTATAACTCATTTATTATTCTCCTTTATTCTTATTTCACTTTATTTCTTTTTTCCACGAATGGACGTTTTACAACCATTGCATCGTGTAGTTTTTCTCTTATCATAACTTGAATTTTTGAACCTGTGCAAATTTCTTTGATATTTTTTACATAGGCAAGAGCAATATTTTTTCCTGTACTTGGAGAAACGCATCCGCTGGTGATATGTCCAACTTTTTCATTGTTGAAATATACATCATAGCCGTGTCTTGCTATATTTCTATCTAACATTTCAAGTCCTATCAATTTTTTATCAATACCGTTTTCGATTTGGTTCATAATAACGGCTTTTCCATTGTAGTCAGCTTGTTTATTCTTAGGTACTGACCAAGATAGTCCTGCTTCAATCGGAGTTGTTGTTTCATCTAAATCATTTCCGTATAAATGTAGAGCGGCTTCTAATCGAAGTGTATCTCTTGCTCCTAATCCGATTGGTTTTATTCCGAATTCTTGACCTTCAGATAAAATTCTATCCCATAATATTTCTGAATATTCGTTTTCTACAAGAAGTTCAAAACCGTCTTCGCCTGTGTAACCTGTTCTTGATGCTAGAAGTTTAATGCCGTCAATAATTGCAGGTTTTATGGTGAAAGATTTTTGGTCTTCAATGTCATAACCCATTTTTTTTATTAAATCGATAGCTTTAGGACCTTGTATTGCTAAAAGAGAATAGTTATGTGATTGGTTATCAATTTTTACATTCATTCCTCTTTTATTTCGGACAATCCAGTTTAAATCTTCATCAATTCGTGAAGCATTACAAATTACAAGATAGTATTCTATACCTAATTTATAAATGATTAAGTCATCTATCAGTCCGCCGTTATTGTTAGGTAATTGGCAGTAAACAGCTTTCTCATAGTCTAATTTTGTAATATCTTGAGGAACAATTTTATTTAAAAAATCTGTAGCATCTTTTCCTGATACAAAAACTTCTCCCATGTGCGAAACATCAAATAAACCTACATTTTCGCGAACTGTTTTATGTTCTTCTATGATTGATGAGTATTGTACAGGCATGTGCCAACCTGCAAAATCAACCATTTTTGCACCTAATGCAACATGTTTATCGTGCAAATATGTTTCTTTAACCATAATAATATTCTCCCCTCAACTATATATTATTGTCTTAGCTTAGCTGTTATTTGTCAATGATATATTGCGATAATTTACGCTATTAGTAAAAAGGACTGATATTTTCAGTCCTTTTTTGTTATTGCATCATTTGTTTATATAAATCGATTTCTTTTTTTGAAAGTTTTTCAGGAATTACAATTTTAATTCTTGCGTTTAAGTTTCCATAACCTCCTGACTTTTTAGGCAGACCAAGATTTTTTAGACGTAGAGTTTTGCCTGTAGAAGTCATTGGAGGAATTTTTATTCCGATGTTTCCGTGAAGTGTTTCGATATCTTTTTTACATCCGAGAACTGCTTCCGGTGGAGTTATTTCGACATCTTTTGTTAAATCTGAACCTTTTATTTCATATTCAGCATCTTGTGGTGTGATGATTAGGTATAAATCACCTGTTTGTCCGTAGCTATCAGTTTTCCCTTCTCCTTTTAGTCTTATTTTTTGACCTTCTTTAGCTTCTTTTGGAAGTTTTACTTTTAGTGATTTATTTTCGTTTATGATTCCGGTGCCTCCGCAGGCTGAACAGTATGTGCCGCCACCAGGGCATTGAGAACATTTTCTCATATCGTTGAATTTCACGGTAATCGGATCACTTGAGAATAAATCCTTAGCAGTAACATTTAAATTTTTAGTTATATCGAGATCTTCTGCAGGTTGTCTTTTTCTCGTATGAGATTGTCTTGTATAACCTTGTTGAGCTCCACCTAAGTCTCCGAAGTCAAAGTTTGAAAATCCTCCGCGAGCACCTGCGGCTCCTCCGCCCATCATATCGCCAAATAATGAGCTGAAAAAGTCTGAGAATCCGCCCATATCTTGACTGCCAAAGTTAAATTGTTGATAACCTTGACCGCCGCCAAAATTAAAGTTTTCGAATCCTGGTGGTGGGGTATAATCAGCTCCGCCTTGCCAATTTGAACC
>JAAVBM010000090.1 GCA_014803505.1 bacterium
ACGGACGGCTCTATAGGGATGTGCGCGGAAAGAAATGCTTTATCAACAATGCTTACATATGGCGAAAGTGAGATTACAAAAGTGGTTTCAGTATATAAAGATGGAAATATAATTCCATCTTGTGGTATTTGTAGAGAATTTATGATGCATTTAGGCGGAGATGTGGAAAATATTGAAATTCTATTGGATAAAGAAGGGCGGACAACAAGATTGATTGATTTGCTGCCTGAATATCCACGACATAAATAAATTCAAGTTGAACAATTTACGGAGGCTTTTATGTATGAAAGAATGCTCAATAAACAAGTAACGCCTACCATAGAAGAAATGATAAAATTCTGCGGTGAGAATTCAGAAAGATTTTCCTTACTTAATGAATGGCTGATATCTACTTTTAGTACAGAGAAAAAGATCGTTTTTCCTTATGGTAATAAATATGGTTGGGGAGTTGCTCATAAAAAGAAAAATAAGCTTATATGTAATATTTTTGCTGAAGACAATGCTTTTACGGTTATGATGAGGTTATCAGATAAGCAATATAATACCATTTATGATAAGCTTCAAAAATATACCCAAGAGCATATAGACAATAAGTATCCTTGTAGTGATGGTGGATGGATTCATTATCGTGTTACATGCAAAGAGCATTTTGACGACATAAAAACATTGTTATCCGTTAAGTGTTCATAATAATCATCTGAAATATCAAAGACGATTGAAAATGCATGAGCAACAAAGCGGGATTGTGGGGGTTGAGATGTATAAAGCGATTGTGTTTGATTTAGGCGGGACCCTAATGGAATATGTGGGAATGCCACTGAATTGGAGCGAGTATTATATTTGCGGATTTGAGAAAGTGAATGAAATTTTGAGATTAAACTTATCAGAAAATGACTTGCGGGAATCTGCGAATAAATTAAAATCATATAACCCTCGCATCAGTAAGAGAGAATATGAAATAAAGCCGGAGAATATTTTTAATGACGTTATAGCAAACTGGGGAGAAACGCCCGATATAAACAAAGTAATAGAAATATTTTTTGAAGGCTTGAATTTAAAGGCAAAGATATATGAATATTCCATAGAATTATTAAAGAAATGTCGAAATTCGGGATTCAAAACAGCTTGTTTAACAGACCTGCCGAATGGAATGCCAGACTATATATTCAAACCTGCAATAGAAAGACTTCTTCCCTATTTTGATTTATATGTATCATCACAAATATGTGGCGCGAGAAAACCCAATAAAGGTGGAATATGCTACATAGCAGATGTATTTGAAATTCGGGAAGCAGAGATATTATTTGTCGGCGATGAAGAAAAAGACTTTATAACAGCTTTGAATGCTGGATGTGATTTTATTTATATCAGTGATTTCCTGAAAAATGAAAAAATGCTTCATTTATAAAGATGAATTCTGTTTTTTGATAGGTTGTTTAAACCAAAAAATTTGAATTTGAGGAGGCTAGTATATTGGCTGGAAGAATATTAGGTCTGGTATGTTTCTTTTTATGTTCTTTTCCATTTTTTGTTATAAGTATTTATAATAAAGATAGTAGTGAGCCTATTAATTTTTGGAGTGGAGATACCTCACTAAAAGATAAGGTTAAGGACATAAAGGGCTATAATACTGAAATGGCTGGATTATATAAAAAGTGTGCGGGATGTCTTTTATTGACTGGGATTTTATGGGTAGTCTTTCCTATTGCTGGAATTGTTTTATCCGTGTTTGATTGCGCGGTTGGAATTTATTTAACATATAGGGTTTATAAGGGGATTTTGGAAAGATATTCGTAACTTCCAGTTTAGTTACAAGTTGATTTAACCACGAAGTCGGAGGAATATACACTTGAAGCATGTAGGAACAAAAACAATCGAAACTGTACGATTAACATTGCGGAGACTTAAACTTACCGATGCGGAAATGATGTTTCGTAATTGGACAGGTGATGATAAGGTCACACGTTATTTGCGGTGGGATGCACATACAACAATAGATGATACAAAGAACATGATTCAACAATGGGTTAATAACTATCAATATGATTCCACTTATTACTGGGGAATGTATCTCAAAGATGGTGAAATGATTGGAACGATTGGTATCACTATAATCTCGGAATATGATTTCAAAGGTGAATTAGGCTACAAGATTGGTAGTCGTTGGTGGAATCAAGGCTATTCAAGTGAAGCGGCAAGAGCTGTTATTGATTATATGTTTTGTAATACAGATATTGAACGAATTGATGCATTTAGTTCGGTAGAAAACCCTGCTTCAAAAAAAGTGATGGAAAAGGTTGGAATGCACTATGAAGGCCTATTACGACATTACTATAAAACACGAGACGGATTTCATGATTGTACTTTATATGGAATAATACGAAATGAATGGGAGCAAATATACGAAGTGTCTTGTTAGTGAAATAAGAGATTTTGTGATGAAAAGTTAATTAAGCCGCGGGCTTGAAATTCAGGCGGTTAGCTATGACAGCTATTATAGGAGCAAAGTATGAGATCGGATATTATTAAGAAATATTTTCAGGCTTGGATAAATAAGGATATTGAGATTGTAAAGCAGACTTTTTCTGAAAATGCTTTATATAGTGAATGCTATGGTCCGGAATATCATGGTTTATCACAAATTGTAAAGTGGTTTGAAGATTGGCAGAATAGAGGACAAGTATTGGAATGGACAATCAAGCGAATATTAGAACAAAATCAAACGTTAATTGTTGTATGGTATTTTAAATGCGATTATGATGGCATAGTTGATGGATTCGATGGTGTTACAATAGCAGATTTTGATGATGACATGAAAATAGTAAAGTTATGTGAGTTTCAGTCAAAGGCGGAACACTATTATCCATATGAAGCATAGAAAACTTAGAATTTAGAAGGGTGAGAATGCATGAATATATATGAATTTTGGAAAGATGTTTTAGCGCAAAATGCGGATAAAATCAGAGAGTATTTCGACGACAACGCTTATATAAAATGGCATTGTACGAATGAACATTTTAACGTAGACGAGTTTATTATTGCAAATTGCGAATATCCGGGCAACTGGAATGGTGAAGTAGAAAGAGTTGAAAGAATAAATGATATATTTGTGACAGTAACGCATGTATATTCCCAAAATCGAGAACTATCATTTCATGTGACATCTTTCGTTAAAGTTATTGATGATAAAATTGTAGCAATTGATGAATATTGGGCTGATGATGGTATTGCGCCTAAATGGAGATTGGATAAACATATTGGAAAGGCAATTAAGTAAATCAGAATATAGCGAGGAAAGAACGACATGGGAATATTTGATAAATTAAAAAAGAAAAATAACGATGATTTTTTGAAAATTGATGTAAAACCGTTGATTGGCTGGAATGAACCAAATGGTGAGGGCTGTATTGCTTCAGATATGATAACTAAGAAAGGCTGGAAGGTCGGATACATGTTTCGAGATGAGCCATTGGAAAATCAGCCCGATAGTGGCTGGCACTTTTTTAAAGGCGATGAGAGTGATGAGTATTCGAATGATGCTAATAATTTTCATGTATTTGCGTTAAACACTATCTGCAATTATGACGAGGATATCATTCCATATTTAAAACTTCCGGTTGGAACGCATTTGATCAGAACAGACAACGGAAAATTTATAGAAGATGATGGTCGGGCGATAGTGCTTGAAAAGCAGTAGGCACATTAATTCTAAAAATTTAAACTGGGAGAAAATAAAGAATGGATTTAAAAATGCTCACATCATCAGATAAGATGTGGAACAAAGTAAGGGATTATGCAAGAAATTGTTCATGGAGTGCCGGTAAATCATTAGCCAATGCTATGGACAATAACCTGTTTACGGAATGGGAAAGGGTTATAATTGCCTTGGATAATCAGAAAATCTGTGGATATTGTACGGTTGCAAAGACAGATTGCATTCCGGATGTATGCTATACCCCTTACATTGGTTATATGTTTGTCGATGAAGAATACAGAGGAAACAGGCTTAGTCAGAAACTAATACAGTATTCAATGGATTATTTAAAATCAATTGGCTTTGACAAGGTACATATAGTAAGTGACCATGAGAATTTATATGAAAAATATGGTTTTGAAATAATAGACCGTAAAATTGCTCCATGGGGGTCGGTGGAAAAAATTTATATGCAAAGATTGTAAGGAACTTAATAAGTATGGAGACGCTTAATGGATAACAGTATAACTAATTATTATAATACATATGACGAAGATGGGAGACTGTTTCGGGATTACAGCCATCAAATTGAATGGCTGACAACTATGCGTTATTTTGATGATATAATACCTGCATGTAGTAAGATTTTTGACGGTTGCGCAGGAACCGGAAATTATGCATTCAAATTAGCAGAACAGGGGCACAGTGTGGTTGCAAGTGATATTGTGCCTCATAATGTAGATACTATGTTACAAAAGCAAGAGAAAACTCCAATATTAAAAGATATATTTGTCGGAGATATTTGTGCTTGCAATCACTATAGCAAACATTATTTCGATGTAGTGCTTTGCATGGGCGCATTTTATCATTTAGATGAAAAAATGCGTTATAAGGCAATGGAACAATGTTTAAGATTATTAAAAGATGGAGGCATTTTGGTTATAACTTACATCAATCTAATAACGATATTACATATGAACTTAATGTCTGGATTGGAAAACATAAATGAAATATTGAAATGTTACAGCATGAAAAGCCTGGGTGATTCTTTTGTATATATGATGCCGGAGGAAATTGAAACAATGGCAGAGAAATTCAAGTTAAAGATACTTCATCATATAACATCTGATGGAAATCCACTCGTAAGGGGTGCGAATTTCAACGAAGCGAAAAAAGAAGATTTTGAGAAATATATGGAATTGCATTTGAGCATGTGTGAAAATAAAAGTTTTATTGGGTGTGGACTTCATGGACTTGTTTTCTTGACCAATATATGAATTAAATGCTGATGGAGTAAGTAAAATCGGAAGTCGGAGATGCAGAACCTATGAGAAAAATAATCGGAATAATTTTGATGACTTTCGTGTTAATCAGCCTGATTGGATGTTCTCAGAAAGAACCATCAGTGGTTAAGACCTATGAGGTGACTGACTCGGAACTTGCTGAAGAATATTGGGATAATAATGAGCTGGTTACTATGGTTAAGTATTACGAAATGAGCGACGGCACTTGGAAAACAGATACTTATACATATCTATACAGATTAGAAATTACCGGGAAAAACAATGCTGCGGTTAAAGACAGCACGTTTGTCTATTTAAGTAACATTAAAGACATTACATTTGAACAGGCATGGAAAGCAAGCGGATTTAGCAGTAATATGGAAGACTATTTCAAAGAGGAGGATGCAAGATTCGTAGCTCTGAAATAGGTGATTCCAATTTATGAAAAGACGGAATTTTCAGTTTTATTGACAAGTTAATAAAACCACGAGGTTGAAATTTAGGTGGTTAGCCATGATGGAGGAAAATTATGTCTGAGCGTGAAGAGAAGTTTAAAAAAATGCTGCAAGCAATTCAAAAGGAATATAATGATACGGTAAGTAAAATGGAAAAGTTGAAGATGGAAGATAAAACAAAGACTGTGACTTATAAACAGCTTATGGGTACAAAAGTTACGCTTCAAAATATGCTTTCAAGGTACGAAATTTATGGACTTCTGGAACGGTAAATCCGGGATATTGTATGGAATACAAATGTATGAAGGTTTTTATGTACGAAAGAATGCTCAATAAACAAGTAACGCCTACCATGGAAGAAATGACAAAATTCTGCGGTGAGAATTCAGAAAGATTTTCTTTACTTATTGAATGGCTGACATCTGCTATTAATACAGAGAAAAAGATTGTTTTCCCTTATGGTAATAAATACGGTTGGGGAGTTGCCCATAAAAAGAAAAACAAACTTATATGTAATGTTTTTGCTGAAGACAATGCTTTCACTGTTATGATGAGGCTGTCGGATAAGCAATATAATACCATTTATGATAATCTTCAAAAATATGCCCAAGAGCATATAGATCATAAGTATCCTTGTAGTGATGGTGGGTGGATTCATTATCGTGTTACATGCAATGAACATTTTGACGACATAAAAACATTGTTATCGGTTAAATGTTCATAATAGTCATATCACTAAGAGCATGGTTTGTTTATGAATTAAACAAATTTTTATAGAGGTATTATAGGTGAACTTTGGAGACGAAAAAGACTATATTATGAGAATAATAAAAGAAGTGATTAGAGTATTATTTTTGCTCATGCTATTTCAGAGACGGACAAACTATCATTGGCTTGATAACATATATAGTTTATAACGATATATTGGAAATAACATCACTTGATAGCCTGCGGGAAAATCAGGGGATTGGCAGTGAACTCGTAGCAACTGTTATCCATGAAGCTAAAGAAAGGAAACTTCAAAAGATTGTTCTAATAACAACAAATGATAATATTAATGCGATCAGATTTTATCAGAAAAGAGGATTTGATATGGCGCATCTGTTCCGTAACGCTATGGATATTTCGAGAAAATCAAAACCAGAGATTCCTTTAGATAATATGAAGTGACCTCACATTTGCATCAACGTGGATTTACCCGTATAATCCATGTTGACCAAATAACACGGACAGCGGGGATTACCGCATACAAAAGGAGGCCACTTACAT
>JAAVBM010000091.1 GCA_014803505.1 bacterium
AAGATAAGACAGCCCGCCAGTATAAGCCATCTGCTACCCAATCTCAGATGGATGAGAGGATGCGACGTAAACGGGCTGTTGAGGAGGCTCGTAAACGTAAGGTGAAACTCAAATACATGATTGAGAAAGCAGCTACAGAGGCTACTGATTTTGTGGGAGCACTCGCTACTGATGGACTGACTTTATTCACTGATCCGAAAAAAGGTCTTTGTGTAAGAATGACTGATAGTGACGGCAAGGAACGGAGTTACAGTCTACAAAAGGATCTTGGCATTGACATGAGTATCATTCCACCTATCAACATCACTTCACCCGGAACATCAAAAGCTCCGGCAACCAAAGTTACCCCATCCCCGACAATGAACAAACCTTCTCAATCTTCTCCCTTGAAGCCAAAATCCCAAAGTTCCGGTATCGCGAATATCAAGGATGCTTCATCCAGTAGTTCACGCAATGCTGAATATGAGATTCGTGATGGTAAGGCCACTGATGATCCTGACGAAGAATGGAAAAGACGTAATGGATATAAAATGTAAAAACAATCTTTTATGAAACACAAACCTTCAGCCCTGCAAGGCAGGCGCAAACATATTACCGACGAAAACTTATCTGAACGTATCACTTTCAGACTATCGCCAGTCGAGCGAAAGTCTCTGGAGGAGAAGGCTAAAGAACGAGGTTTGAAACTCAGCCTTCTGTGTCGCCTCATTGTAATGCGTCGGAAAATTCCCGACCGTTCTCCTCAGACGCTACAGTGGTTCCGCGACCTCGTGGGAATGAAGAACAATCTTAACCTGCTCATCACCTGAACATTACCAAAGAATCCGACCAATGGGCTATTGAGGCAATATGCTTCATCGCCGAAGAAGTCAAAAAAGCAAAAAACATCTTAACCGTAAATAATTATGAACAATCCATTTGACAACGTACCGTCCACTGCCGATGTGCCGGAAACAGTCGATAAGAAATCCATAGCCGCACAGATCTCACTGGTCGAAAGATTTGAGGCAGCAATAAGCCGAGAAGAAGTTGTTACCAAGAATCAGGAAGAACTTGCAGGAGTAATGTTTGGGACATTCCTTGACGATGATGGCTCGATAAAAGACATAGCTCACTCTGCGGAGATAATCTCTGCCATTCGCCAAAACCAATCGGCCATGGATAGATACTGCGAACGCATCGAAAAAGCTCAACGAGAAATACCATTAAGCATTGAGGCACACCTCTGCGATGAAGACCGTGACCGCATTGACACTAATTTCATCAGGTTGAAAAATCTGATCAAGCTCCATCTCCCTATTGTCTTAGGCATCGGTGCACTTGTAGGCATATGCCTTATTGGGAGCATTATTATGGTATCGACCTCTGCGTCTCACAAAAGACACGCATACGAACAATGCATAAAGGAACTCAACCGCTGGCATCAGGAAAATGCCGAGGCAATCTCCTTCGGACAATTCTACCGTGAGAACTACCCCAAGAAGTACCGCGAGTGGCAAACTGGATGCTGGCAGCAGGACATCGCCTATCGCGACTCCCTCATCCGAGCCCACACCCTCGACCGCCTGAAACGACTGCACGAATACTAAAAGTCACTTTTAATTTTCTATTTTGAGAGTATTTGTTTAGCACTGCCACTTTTTGTCAGTAATGTTTATTAACTTTGCAGAAAAAAATAGGAACTATGAAAATACTTCATCTTTCAGACACCCATGCAGCGCATCATCGACTCCGTGAGCTACCGGAAGCCGATGTCGTGGTTCACTCAGGCGACTTCTGTATGGTCGGAGAGGAACGCGAAGCATTAGATTTCCTCAACTGGTTATGCGACCTGCCATATCGCCACAAGATTTTCATCTGCGGGAATCACGACTCATGCCTCTATGGAGCAAACATAGATGGTCTTGACAGCAATGTCCACTATCTATGTAACTCAGGCATTGAAATTGAGGGATTAAAATTCTATGGTGTTCCAATGTTTATGGAAGATTGCGTTACCAATCGTCAAACAAGTTACTATACAAATACACCGGCTGATACGGATATTCTTATAACACATTCACCTGCCTATGGTATTCTGGATCTTGATGACAGTATAGATGGCGAGTTTATCCACTACGGTTCAGAAGAAATTTTAGAACTTGTTATGAAGATTCATCCCCGCGCACATCTTTTCGGACACATACACCGCCAGCATGGATTAACGGGACAAAACGGCATCATCTTCTCTAACGGAGCGATAATGAACGAAGACTATTCAAAACTCAATATACCAATTATAATAGAAATATGAATATACCAATTATCAGACGACTGCTTTGGGTTATGAACGAAATTATCGATTCTACCCCAAACGGAGGCATCACACGCCAGGCTTTAAGCGACAAGTGGGAAGATTCTTGCAAGAACGACAGACCCGGCAGTCCAATTCCTGAGCGCACGTTCTACCGCATCAGAGATGGCATTAAGGAGTTGTTCGGATGCGAGCTTATCTGCAATCCGACAACAAAAAAATATACAGTCCAATTGGATGATGAATCTTTTCCGGACAGTGAATCTCCTTTATTGAAGATTCTGATGCATAATGCAGGAACTGCATCCATCAATGAAATATTGCAGATGCTTGTGTCTGGCAACGAAGTCCCGGCAAACGATATGCGTGCTGCTCGCGATCTCTCTGTCGCTGTCAGCCGTCTCCCTCAAAAATATGCTGAAAGTTTCTTAAAAGAAGCCGCAGATATTGGAGGATCAGACTGTGCTGAAGAAGATGAATATTACCGCAACTATGTATGTGTTTGGAACGAAGCAGTGTACCGGCGCACATCGCAATGGTTGTCCATCGGCTTCTACGACGACGAGGTTTGCTTCTATGTAGTAACTCATGAGTCAGACCCCGCGGAACGTGAACGAAAGGCAAAGGAGGCAAAAGTTGCAGAAGGTATCCGTTACCGTGGCGGCTACTACTGGCACGAACCTATCGACAAGGAATTGTTTACGATGGCATTTGAAACTAAGCCGGATATGACTAAAGTGAAGAAACGGGTTGAAATGCTCCTTCAATGCCTGGCAAATGTTCAACCCCAATGCCAAAAGCTTGTCGACTGACTAAAAATGGCAGTAAGTCATCGTAACTTTGGGCCGTAAAACATAGCGAGCACCTGCGATAAACCTTTGCGGCTCAAAATATATTTTGTAAATTTGTGACATTATTGCATATTAATCATATTAAATTATTATCGAATATATATGACTAAAAAAAAGATAACAGAACTAATAGCAGACATCCGTAATAAAATTTATATTGCTCCTTCAGACTCATATATGGACTGGGATTATATTCCGGCCTGGAATCCAATTGAGGAGTTCATTCATTGTGTTTCACAAAAAGAATTATGTCATAGCCGAATATTAGCGCAATTTTTTAATCCTAAGGGACCTCATGGTGATGGACCTGTTTACCTATATCGTTTTCTTGAGCTAAATGGGGTAGTAAACAACGATACCTCTGACTATGAATGGGAATGTTTAGATGATGTAGTTGTCACAACAGAAAGAAGCATTGAATCAGGCCGCAAAATAGATATTTTTATAGAGTGGAAAGAACCGAATGGACAAAAACGCGGTGTAATAGTTGAGAATAAACTCAATGGAGCTATCTATCAACCTAATCAACTTGAAGATTATCGCGAAGCAATAATTAAAGAAGGTTACTCAGATGTTAAAGTTATAGCTTTACACATCAATGAGAAACCACAAGATACTTTGATTAAGGCAGACTCCATTATATATGCATCCGAATTGGTTTGTGAATTATTCGACTACATGCTCCAAGAATACTTCGAAACTCCTCCAGATGTTCTTTATTCTCACATTGGGAGTATCTTACCTTATAGAAATTATCTTCTCTCATTAAGTTTAAACAACGCTAAAATGGATATTGCTAAACAAATTCTTGACTTAGATTCTACTACGCTTAACAATCTTGCTACATTGGTCCAAGCTTTCTCACAGCTTAATGATGCTAAGAATCAATGGATTCTTGATCAAGTTAAACAAGATTTTCCCGATGTCACATGCGAAACTGGTTCACAGCAAATTTCTTTTTGGTTACCGGAAGATTATAAGAGAAATGGGTGTTGGGTGTCCGTTCATTATCCGAAGAAACCCGAATACGATGCACGGGGCACCGACGTATGGCTTGTATGCAAACCGGAAAACATAACAGATGCCAAAGTCATTGCTAAGCGCCTTGGACTTGACTTCAACGGAGAATACCAATACAAGAAAAACGTTATGGCTTACTGGTTTCGAAAACCTGAGCATTTTCGATTCTCGTTCTTTACAGAAAGACATGAACTGGTAAGTAGCATAAAAGAGATGCTCAAAGTTTTATCTGAATAATGACATCCCAAATTAAAAAGGAATAGGATTTAGATTAAACATCAATATTGTACCGCATATGAGACGTCGGTGTCGTAATTTTGCGGTACATTTTCTATACCTATGCCGGTTTTGAAAAGCCGACTTCGCATAGATACATAAAAAAATCAGACTGACTGCTTTTGGCAGCCGCGTGTTTTAACTTTGCGCTCACAATAGCAAGTTTGAGCATTAATGCTCGGCAGGTAACCGGCTCACCTGAAGAGTCGCAACACTAAAAATTAATAAATATGGCAATCTGGAAAGTAACAGCCAAGCGCAAATTCGACAGCGGAGTTGTGTCATTCTCTCCCGGAATGAGTGTAGAAATCCCAACCACTACCCTATCGTCCTCTTTTTGGACCCAGTCACAGTATCGCAGAGCTATCGCCGAGCGTTTCGTATCGCAGTACGGGTTGAAATGCCCTGCCTCCAAGTTTGAGCAGCAGGTCAACAATGTCAATTTCGATTACACTTTAGTGTCGAAATAAACAAACCTCCAACGATCAGGGAGATGAGTCACAGGGCTATCTCCCTGACAATTAAAAAAGCAATAATAATGGATGTAAGCAACTTGATGATTCTTGCCATCGGCAATGCCGGCGGCAACATCATCGACACAATTCGCAGAGAAGCGAAGGATTCCGATCTTAAATCAGCCAGGTATGTCTACGCCGACTGTGATGAACATGATTTACACAGACACAACGCAGACACCAGTCAATCAACACTTCTCAAGAATGAGAATGAGGCATTTCCTGCTGAGATCTTCAAGGGGGGGGGAGAATCTCGTTATTGTGGCCGGTTTAGGCGGGAAGACAGCAACGAAATTTACTGCATTAGCGGCTACTGCAGCTAAAGATTCCGGTGTGAAATCTGTTAATGTCGTAGCGACCGTGCCTTTCCACTTCGAGGGAGAAAATAGAATTAGCTCCGCTGCCTTAGCCGCTCAACGGCTTTCAGAACTCGAGGAAGTGAAAACGGTGGTTTTCAACAACGATGATTTGATGTCCAAATATCCGAATCTAAACTTCTTCAATGCATTTGAGACTGCCGACAAGGAAATCATGCACATTATTGAGAATCTTACCTAAGAAAGTTTGATGTGTCGCGAAATTATCCGTTAGTAAGAGAGTCTAAATACCCTTTATTCCTAATATTTAGAATTTTCAAATGGAACTATACAACAACGTTACTTCATCTTTACAATCCGAGCAATCAGCTATGCTAAAGGCATGTGCTTTGTTGGATTGGGTTAAGAGGTCAGAATGTCGCACCTTTTCACAATTGCTGCAGTTATCAGATTACTGTAAGCGGATAGAAAATTCCTTTATGTCCTCCCTTCCGTTTCATTTGAACGTAATTTCTGCGGCAGCGAGAGGACGGCTGAAGGAAACTGCCCACAGTTTAATATTACATGATTTGTTGCATCATCCGATGGTGTTACAGTCGTTCCTTCGAGAAGTAGTAGAAATTGAGGGTAATACGTTTTCTGTGAATGATATAGAATATCCCGATAAGAATCGTATAGACCTTAGTCTACACTCCAATCAAAAATTCCTCATAATCGAAAATAAGGTCAATTCGGCCGAAGAACAGCTCGGACAGGTTTATCGTTATTATTCGATTGCAAGAGAGACTCATGATGAAGAAAACATTTTGATCCTCTACTTAAATCCAAGTAATAATGAACCACCCTCTCTTTATTCCAGAAGTTGCAACGGAAATGGAGGCGAAGGAGATTACGACACTGTGGGCATAGACAAAATCACTGTAAGAAATTATGAGCATGATATTTTATGTTGGTTATATAAGCTCTCGGAAGATTCCACTATCCAATGGGATGAGGAGCTATTCCTTAAAAGTGCCATAATTCAGTACATTGATTACCTTGAAGAATATTTTCAAACAAAAGATAAATACAAACAGTTACACACCATGATAGAAAAAGAACTTAAAGAGATTCTCGTAATAGATGATTCGCAATCGCGCGAAGCACAAATTGAGCTCCTGTGTGACAAGAAGACGGGTCTTGAGAGAATGATGTCAGAAATCAACCGTTTTCTTGTAAAACTCAACTGCGAGCACGCCGTTGAGCTGCTTGAACGAGAGGCCAACGAACTGAACGGTAAATTTGCTGGCAAGGTAAATTTCAAAATGTTTAACCTTAAAGATCCTGAAATGGGATTTGACGTTGAACATGGTAATCAACGGTTCCATGTAACCATTACTTACACCGACAAGTATTGGTGGAGAATATACTGCTCATCAGGATTAGAGGATGACTTGAAGAATCATATTGTCCGCCTGATTTCTGCAAACATGGGAGAAGTGAAACATGGTAGTAAAGGGTATTGGGATATATATAATTCTACATCTGAGGAAAATTGCACTTTACGTCTGTCTCAATTCGCTGAGATATTCGTGAACGCCCCCAATTTCAAAATTTGCTAATAACTCCTTGTTGTACCGCAAAATGAGACGTCGCCGTCGTAATTTCGCGGGACAATAACATCAGCTCGGTGGCGGAATTGGTCAGACGCACCTTTGATTCCGAAAGGCGCCGTGGAAGTGGTATTGCCGGTTCGAATCCGGCCCGGGCTGCTCAAACAGATACTTTTTCATTAAAATTCATGCAAACCAACGACAATAAAATCAATATAACAACTCATCTTCGAGAGTATTCATATTCTCCGGAAAGCTCTTTCGAACAAGAAGATATCAACTCAGTTTTAATCAAGATTGAGCAACTGCTTAAGCAGTATTGAATAAAATACGACAGGATAACATTCAGTATCGGACCCTCAGTAGTTTTTTATGAGATAGTTCCGAAAGTAGGAGTAAAACTGTCAAAATTTAAAAATTTAGGAGATGACATATATGTTAGGGGCATCGGCGCAAGAATCATAGCCCCGATTCCGGGAAAAGAGACTGTTGGCATTGAGGTGCCTCGGCATAATCCTCAAATAGTTGGACTTAAGCAGATTCTCGAATCTGCCGAGTTCAATGATGCTTCCCTGTGTTTGCCAATTGCTTGTGGTATCGACACCGATAACAAGCCGGTTGTTGCAGACCTTGCAAAAATGTCACATCTGCTTATAGCCGGAGCTGTGGGACAAGGGAAAACAACTTTTCTCAACACACTGATCATTTCTCTGTTAAGTGCCAAATCGCCAGATGAACTCAAATTTTTGCTCATTGACCCTAAGATGCTTGAATTTAGCGAGTATGTGGAGCTTTATGACCAATATCTTGTACATATCGAAGGTGTCACCGAAGGAGTGATAACTGACATTAATGACTCCGCACAGGCAGTAAACACACTTGTTGCCGAGATGGACCGTCGATATCGTCTTTTCAGATTGGCAGGATGCAGAAACATATCAGAGTATAATAGCAAAATAGAGAACGAGAAACTACAGTATCTCGTAGGGATAATAGATGAATATGCCGACTTAAAAATGACTCTTGGAGAGAGCATTGAGAGTCCGGTTATAAGACTTGCTCAAATGTCTCGTGCTGTAGGCATACATCTTATTGTTGCGACTCAGCGGCCGTCTAAATATGTTATAACCGACGTAATGAAAGCTAACTTTCCACACCGAATTGCGTTCAAGACTTTCATGAAGATCGATTCTAAAGCAATGATTAATTGTGAGGATGCCAAGA
>JAAVBM010000092.1 GCA_014803505.1 bacterium
CTGGAGGGATATATATTTTGAGTATTTGGAATTTTCGTATTTGAATCGTGTAAAGTGTCTAATACCGGAGTTACGGCTGTCTCGGCACTTGCGCCTCCTTGCGCACTAAACGAAACACAACCTGCAAGAGCTGCTATTGATATGGCTTTTAGCGTTACCCACCCCCGAAGATGTATTGATATCAGTGTATGTATCGCTTGACTTATACATTCATTCAAATCTACTTTTTTCATATCCAAATATCCTCTCAATTTGGCAGTATAATAAATTATTATATTCTAGTCATCATCCAAATGATTTATGATTGGAAGCACATAATCACTACAAATATTCCTGTCTGAATAAAAGTAATGATTCTTTATTGAAAATATTATTGGTGCTTATAGCTTATTTGATATTAAGGCAGATAAAGACGTTAAACTAAATATAGAAAAAGTAACAATTAAAAATACTAAAAAAGACGGTAACGGTTCTGTTATTGCTAATGAAAGTGCAGATGCTGTAGTTACAGTTAAAGATGCTTCAGTCGAAAGCAACAACGCAACGGGTAACGGTGGAGCTATTTATAATAAAGGTGATTTGATACTTAATAATGTTACTATTGCTGCGGCAAGTGATACCGCTAAAAATGACATATACCAAGAAAACGGTAATACAACATTAACTGGTAAAAACGCTATTCTAAGCGATATTACAGCAACATCCGGTACTATTAAAAATAAAGGAACTACAAGAAAAATTTAGTTGATAACTTTCAACAATCCAATATTCATTGGCAACAATATTTGAATAATCACTTGCAATAACTTTTTCTCGATATTGCTTTGCCCGTTTAATTTCATCTGGCGAAAATTCTTTTTTTAACAATCTGAGAAAATTCTCATTTTGTGTCTGAGAATTATCAAACCAAGTGACTCTTTACAAAACGGTCTTTTGCTGGTCTGTGGTAAATGCCTTTTGCCCCCTCACCCCACCCTTCTCCCGCAGGACGAGGGAGATATAATCTTGAGTAATTAAAGAGTGATTTTAGCAAAAAATATTTACAATATTGAAAGAGGCCGGAATTAAAATGGTTATTGTTTTGGGTTTAGGTGTTCAGGGTGTTTGTCAAAAAAATCTTTCAAAAGAGTTTGATAAATCGGAGTTTTTTTAGCGTATTTCCACCAAATATCTCCGTAAGTCATTTCAGGATTATCCCAAGGTTTAACATCAGTTATATAATGAATCAAATTTTGGTTTGCTAATCCGTGCTTCCATTCATTAGCTAAACCAATGAATCTATTATCATTAAGGAGTGCCGGAGTGATAGCGAAAATAAAATTCCAGTCATTATGAATGATTTTTATATTATCTTCGCAAATAATATTTAACAAATCTTGATCCGGGTATAATAACTCTTTATGTATATCCAGTAATTCAAATGCTTTTTTAGATAAATTAATATTCCTTAATATTGGCAAATTCATTACTAATACGCCTGAGTTGATATAATTGTTCATATCTTTAATTTTAAGAACCGAAGTAAAGTAATAATTAACTTTAGGATAATCGTTGGTATTAGTTATGGTGTTAAACTCTTTTGCTGCAGCGATATAGAAATTTGTAATATCTTCGTCAAATAACTCACCTACATCAGATTGAATAATGGTGTCACAATCGATGTATATTGCTTTTTCATAATCTTTAAGGATTTCAGGAATAAATAATCTTAGATAAACTTCTTTAGAGTAGTAAAGATGGCAGAAGAGTTTTTTTTCATCTTCGCTATTAAATACAGATTCTGTGTTTACAAATCTTATAGAAATGTTTTTGTAATCATCAGCCATACTTTGTATGGCATTTTTTAGATCATTTTTAATATCAGTTTCAAGAATAATAATATCGTAATTTTTATTATCTGAAGTATGTTCAATCAGCGATTTGACTGAAACAGCCATGTACTTTGCATAATTATCGTTAGTTGTATAAACGATATTTACTGAATTGCTTTTGAATATTTTATCTATATTTATCATAAATAATAATTTAACTTTATCTTTGCGATTTGAAATCAAGTAAATGTATGAATTATTAAAAGTAGGATTGTTTTATTATAAAAACATGTTATAATAAGAATAAGTAAGATATTTTGAAATGTAAAAATATCTATAAAAAAGCTAAAGAAGTATGATGGATAATCCGATAACAAAATCGGTAGATATTTTTGTAACGTTAATGCATCATTTTATTTAAAATGTAACTTTTGATTTGAAATTAAGATATAATAAACTTTTGTGTACAACTTTATCTTTTATTTAATAAATATCATTTATTTCATTACTGCAAAAAGCTTATATATCAATAATCTCCAGCAACACATCATTTTAAATAAAATGATGTATAAATATGAGGTAATATTATGAGAGATACTAAGGCAAAGACGAATTTAGGACTATTATCAACTGCAATGTTAATAGGAACAATAGCTGTTGGTATGCCGGCTAATGCTGATAATATTTTAGGCGATGCAGATATTGATTTGAAAAACAAACCAATAGAAACTCCAACATTGGATTACCTAAAAGATAATAATATTTTAATACCTCAAAAAGGTGAGTATAATTCTAGTAATAAAACTTGGGCAGAAGGTGAGCCTATTACTTCTCCGGGAAGTGCTTATAAGGTAACAGAAGGTACAGAGACAAATCACAATTTTAAATACCAAACTGTAGACGAAGATGGTAATATAACTACAAAATACTATAATGTTAACTTGAAAGAAGCTGATGATGGTTCTGTAGGGTTTGGTACATCTGAAAATGTTAAATGGACAACCAGCTCTTCAAGTGCAGGTTCGGTTACTGTGAAACTTCCGAATTCATATACATATACAACACCTGAAGGGTATGCAAATAGTACTCGTATAGAAAATCCTACTAATGACAATGATGTTAATAATAAAGAATTTAGAAATCAGAGTGCTGGCGAGGGTACTGGAGGAGCAATAAATAATGCCTCAGGTACTGTTGAAAATATAGTAGCTAATTTTATTAATAATTCCGCTAGAGAAGGTGCTGCAATATATAACAAAACAACACTCGTTCAATCAATAATAGGTGATTTTATTGCAAATGTGAGTTCTGGTAGTAAGAGCGGGACGGGTTATGGTGTTACTGTAAATTATAATGGCGGAGCTTTATATAATTCTGGTACTATTGAAACATTACGTGGAGATTTTATTCGCAATAAAATTACAACATCTGTATCTGGTTATGATAATGGATCAGCTACCAGTTCTACTAAGGGTAGTGCAATATATAACTCTGGTACCATTGAAGATATAGCAGGTGATTTTATTGGAAATTCAGCTTCTTCTTCGCTTTCATATGTTACTTCTCAATATAAGACTGCTATTGCTGAGGGTGGAGCAATTTATAACCAAAACAAAATTAATAAAATAACCGGTAATTTTATAAGTAATAGTACTTTTTCTTCTATTAGTAGTTGTTCTAATTCTAATATTTCTTCTTATTCCTATGGCGGAGCTATATATAATTCCAGTTCAATAGGAGATATAATAGGAGATTTTATCAATAATTCTTCTTTGACTTCAAATGGTATGAGTTCATATGGAGGTGCAATTTATAATCAAGGCACAATTATTAATATAATTGGTAATTTTATTAGTAATCGCTCTTCTGTTGATTATCCTATTTCATACTCATACTCTTCTATTTATTCATATGGTGGAGCTATATATAATGAACGTACTATAGGAAATATAACCGGTGATTTTATTGGAAATTCTGCTTCTTCTAATTATTCATCTTCATCTGGTGGAGCTATATATAATAGTGGTACTATAGGAAATATAACCGGTGATTTTATTAGTAATAAATCATCATCAGGATCTTATTCTTCATCTGGTGGAGCTATATATAATAGCGGTACAATAGGAGATATAACCGGTGATTTTATCGGAAATGCTTCATCTGGTTCTTCATCTTCATCTGGTGGTGCTATATATAATAAGGGTACTATAGGAAATATAACCGGTGATTTTATCGGAAATTCTTCTTCTGGTTCTTCATCCTATGGCGGAGCTATATATAATTACAAAACAATAGGAAATATAACTGGTAATTTTATCAGTAATACTACTTCTTCGCAAGGCGGAGCTATATATAATTCCAGTTCAATAGGAGATATAACCGGTGATTTTATCGGAAATTCTTCTTCTGGTTCTTCATCCTATGGCGGAGCTATATATAATGTAGTGAGAATAGGAGATATAACTGGTGATTTTATCGGAAATTCTTCTCCATCCTATGGCGGAGCTATATATAATAGTCGTACTATAGGAAATGTAACCAGTGATTTTATTGGAAATACTTCTTCTTCATCCTATGGCGGAGCTATATATAATAGTGGTACTATAGGAAATGTAACCGGTGATTTTATCGGAAATTCTTCTTCTGGTTCTTCATCTGTCTATGGCGGAGCTATATATAATACTGGAACTATCGGTGCAGAAAATGGTGGAATTATTAATTCAAATTTCTATAATAACAATGCAGCATCGGCATACGCACAAGGTGGTGCAATTTATACAAGCAAAGATTTGAATATTATCGCAGACAATGGCACTTCGACCTTTAAAGGTAACTATGTCCAAGTAGGTTCAGGTGAAAAAGATTATCAGGCAATTTATGTTGCAGCTGAAACTGGTAAAAGCTCTACATCTGCTTCTTCTCTTGGTTTGTCATACGATGGCGCTATTTATAATACAACATATACAGCTTCAGGTTTAAACTTTCTGGCAAAAAATAATGGACAGATTACTTTAAATGATAAAGTTTCTGGAGATCATGCAATATTATATCGCTGGAATAGCTCTTCTGAAAAAGATTCAACAATTGATAAGTGGGTATATACTTGTCGAAATTTGGACGAAAATTACAACGAAACATCGGTGTATAAATATTGGAATGAAGGTAAATCGGATTCAACACTGGGCAAATATGTTTACACCTACCACATTTTGGATACAGATGATAATGAAACTTCTGTGCATAAATATTGGAGTGAAGGTAAATCAGATTCAACAATAGACAAATATATTTATACCGACCATATTTTAGATGCAGATGGTAACGAAACTTCTACGCATAGGTATTGGTCTGAATCTTCAAATGGAATTTATACTTACCATATCTTAGATGAAAATGGTAGAGAATTAAATACAATAAAAAGTTTTTCTTCTAATTTTATTTTAGCCTTAAATACTCCGGAAGTTACTTCCTATTATTCAGAGGAAAGCTACAATGTCAATATCACTGGCGATGCAACTGGAATCGTGAACCTATATAACGATCTAGTAAATGCAAATGTAAAAACCGATACCGTAACAGTAAATCTAGCCAATAATGATATGCATAATTATGTTGTTAATAAATTAACTTCAGATGCCAATACCAAATATGTAATAGATATCGATTTACTGAATAAAACCTCAGATAAAATAACAACAACAACCGAATCAAGCGGTATTGTTACTTTGGATTTATTAAGAATCGCAAACGATATACCAACTCAAACCCCTGATTTAAGTTACAAAATCCAAATATTAGACACGCCAACAGATTCATTACAGCTGGCGTTATCAGATAGAGTACAATCACAACTTCCAACAGATGAATATAAAATTGGTGTATCTGTAGAAGAATTTTTGGATGAGATTCAGAAAACTACAAACTGGGATGATGAATACAGTATTTATGAGCAAGAATCAGATGTATATGGCAGACTGGGTCTGGCTACAACCAATACAACAAATGATTCAATCGGAGTAACAATAACCAGAAAAGAAACCGGCGATATTGAATATAAAGGTAGTCAAGGTGATACCTTAGCGCTTTGGAACGGTTTAGATACAGAAGAAACTAAAAACTTCAATTTTGATGCGCCTGAAAATGTTTATGTCGTAGCCTCAAAACATCCTGATGTTTTAGGTGTAGGCGAAACAAAAGGTTCAGATGTGAACGTAAATGGTGTTATATCAGAAACCGGAGAACGTTCAACAATAGATTTCAATAACCGCAAAGGTTTTGAAGTAAAGGATTCATTAACTTTAAATATCAATAACGTAAACTTAACCAAAGCTAATGGAGACAATGGTTCTGTAATCGAAGCAACAGATACAGATTCAACAATCAATTTAACAAATGTGAATTTGATAAAAAATACCTCAACCTCTCAAGGTGGTGCAATCAATTCAAAATCAAATGTAAATATAATATCAGATAATGCAACGACAACATTGTCCGACAACTATGCAAAAGTAGGAACAGACAAAATAGATGACAATGCAATATATATAGCAGGTTCAGATAAAACTTTAAATTTCCAACTAAAAAATAGTGGAAAAATAGTACTGGAAGATAATGTTCGTGGCGAAAACGGCTATCGTGTCAATATCAAAGGTGACAATATCGATAATACCGTATTCTACCTACATAACGACCTGTATAAATCGAACTTAACTTTAAGTAATACAACCATCCATACAAGCAATAATGATCTACATGTTTATGATGTAGAAAAATTAACAGTTACATCTGATACAAACTTTGTAGCCGATGTCGATCTTAAAAATAAAGAAATGGATAGATTTACTGCCAATAAATATGGCAAACATACAGGCAACTTGAATGTAGTCGGTATGAACCTATTGTCAGATGCGGACCCGAATGAGAAAGTAACAGCAGTATACTTTGCTCAACCTGGCTTAAAGAATAATGTAACAAATGGAACAAGTGAATTACCGGATGATAAATATCAAGACTTTGAAGCCTATACCCCAATCTACAAATATAACGTGTCTTATGATAACCAAAATGAATATGACGGTAAAGGTGATGGTGGTTACTTCTTGTTTAAACGCGGCGGCACAGGCACAGGCGGCAATCCAAGTGACTCATTTAACCCAAGCATATTGTCAACCCCGGTATCAAGCGTAGCCGCCTCTCAAGCAACAATAAACGAAACCTTTAAATACGTATTCGAACACGCAGATGCCTTTACCAAATTGCCTCAATCTATCCGTTTATCAAGATTGAATGCCAATAAATATGCGTTAAATGAAACAAATCCTTATGGCCTAGGTTCAAGCACAGATTTTGACGGAAATCGTGGCTCCCTATGCTATGA
>JAAVBM010000093.1 GCA_014803505.1 bacterium
ATTTATATGATATTACTGCGGTTCGTGTAATTGTAGATTCTGTTAAAGAGTGTTATGAAGTTTTAGGCCTTATTCACTCTCAATTTAAACCGATACCTGGTAGATTTAAAGACTATATTGCAATGCCTAAAGGAAATATGTATCAGTCATTGCACACTTCAGTGATCGGTCCTAGATCAAAGCCTTTAGAAGTTCAAATCAGAACTTGGGAAATGCATCAAGTTGCAGAATACGGTATTGCTGCGCATTGGCGATATAAAGAAAAAGGTTCGCAAAAAGCTGATAATTCTTCTGATATGAAGTTTTCTTGGATGCATAAACTTGTTGAATATGACAAAGATACTAAAAATGCTGAAGATTATGTAAAAAGCGTTAAGTTGGATTTGTTTTCTGATCAGGTTTTTGCGTTTACTCCGGGCGGAGATGTTCTTGATTTACCAAAAGACGCGACTCCTGTGGATTTTTCTTACAGAATTCACTCGGATGTTGGGCATAAAACAGTTGGAGCTTTGGTAAATGGAAGAATCGTTCCTTTAAATACAAAATTGAACAATGGTGATATTGTTGAAATTTTAACATCTAAAAATCCTGCTCCACGCTTAGATTGGTTAACTTTTGTAGTTACAAAGCAAGCTTCTCAAAAAATCAAGCAATGGTTTAAAAAGAATAAAAGAGAAGAACATGTTGCACTTGGAATTTCTAATCTTGAGCACGAATTAACTAAAGCTGTTTTTGATGAGTATTTGAAACAAGGTGAATTTGATAAGCTTGCCAAGACAATGAATTATCAATCGGCAGAAGATTTATTTGCAGCATTGGGGTATGGTGAAACTACAGTAAATAAGATTGTAAATAAGCTTAAAAAAACTCAGGAAAAAAGACCGGAAGAAAGTTTCCATTCTTCTCGCAGAAAGAATTCTCAAAAAGATATTATTGGTTTGGAAGGATTGTTGTATTCCTTTGCTATGTGTTGCTCACCAATTCCAGGAGAACCTATTGTTGGTGTTGTTACTCGAGCAAAGGGTGTTACAGTTCATAGAATTGATTGTAAAACTCTGGAAACAATACCTCCGGAAAGACTTATGGATATTCGTTGGTCCGGAGATAATACCAATAAAACTTATACAACAACAATTAGAATTGAAACTGCTGAAAAGTTGGGTATGTTGAAAGACGTAATTGCTGCAATATCAGATAATAATACTAATATTGTTAATGCAACTATTAAAACCAAAAATCATGTAGGTATTATTGAGATTGGTCTTGAATTGGATAATGTTGAAACCTTGAAAAAAGTAATTGCTTGTATTCAATCATTACCGGATGTATTTAGTGTTAAGCGTATTCAAACATCATCAGGTATGGTTAAGAAAAATTATTCAAATAACACTAAAAAAAGGTTTAGACAAAAGCATAATTCAAAACAAAGTGATAATTAACTGATAGGAGAATTCTATGGAATCTGTATTAAATGTAGAAAATGTTTGGAAAATTTATTATTATATAGCATTATTTGCTACAATTTTATTCTTACTAAAATTAATTATCTTTACTGTTGTTGGTGGAGATAGTGAAGTGTCAACTGATTTTACTACAGAAACCGATACAGATATTTCATTTAATTTTGTTTCATTTCAGTCTTTGGTTTCATTTTTTATGGGCTTTGGTTGGATGGGTTACGGTTGTTTACGTCAGTTTGAATCATCTTTATGGAGTGCTTTCATAGCTGCATTTTTAATGGGTGTAGTTTTTATGTTAGGTTCAGCGTTTTTAATGTTTATGACTAAAAAGTTAGAAAAAAATGTAAGTAAAGATAAACAAACTGCTGTAAAACAAATTGGAAGAGCTTATACAAATTTTGAACCGAATGGTTTAGGGCAGATTGAGGTTGAAATTAGTGGTCAGTTGTCAGTTGTGAAAGCTTCTAATTCTACTGATCAAAAAATAAATGCGTTTGATCTTATTCGAGTAGTAAAAGTTGAGAACGATTTATTGTACATAGAAAAAGTTAAAAAATAGTATAAAAGTAAAAAATAAAAAGGAGAGAAATATGTTTGGATTAATTATTGCAGGAGCTTTGGTATTGCTTGCAGTATTCATGTTTATTGCAAACCAGTACAAAAGATGTCCGTCAAACAAAATTATTGTAGTTTATGGTAAAACCGGTGGTGAAAGAACCGCAAAATGTGTACATGGCGGTGGAACTTTTATAATTCCTTTAATTCAGGATTACGGTGTATTATCATTAGAACCAATGACTACTGATATCGATTTGAAAGGTGCTCTTTCAAAAGGTAATATTCGTGTTGCAGTTCCATCAACATTTACATTTGGTATTTCAACAGATCCGACTATTATGATTAATGCTGCAGAACGTTTGTTAGGTTTATCCAAACCTGATGTTATAAATCAAGCAAGTGATATTATTTTAGGTCAGTTACGTCTTGCTATTGCAACATTAACAATTGAAGAAATTAACCAAGACAGAGAAAAATTCTTAGAGCAAATTAACGCTAACGTTAATACTGAGTTAAATAAGATTGGTCTTGAAATTATCAACGTAAACATCAAAGATATTACCGATGAGTCTGGCTATATTGATGCGATTGGTAAAAAAGCAGCAGCCGAAGCAATTAACAAAGCTAAAGTTGAAGTTGCACAACAAGAAAAATTAGGTGCTGTTGGTGAAGCTTCCGCAAACAAAGAAAAAGAAGTTCAAGTAGCAGAACAAGCTGCTCAAACATCAATCGGTAAAACAAATGCTGAAAAAGAACAGCGTATTAAAACAGCTGAATTAGAAGCTCAAGCTGTTGAAGGCGAAAATATTTCAAAAGCAAATATTGCAGAATTTAACGCAACTCTTGCTGTAAAACAAGCAGATGCATTTAGAGAAGGTGAAGTTGCTAAAGCTAATGCTCAACGTGATGTATTATTAGCTCAAAAAGAACAAGAAGAAGCTAAACTTAAAAAAGAAGAACTCGCAAGACAAGAAGTTGAAAAACTTAAAGTTCAAGTTCAAGCCGATGCCGAAGCAGAACGTCAAAGACGTATTGCACTTGGTGAAGCTGATGCTATTAAAGCTAAATATTTTGCAGAAGCAGAGGGTATCAAAGCTGTATTGGAAGCAAAAGCTAAAGGTTATGAAGATCTCGTTAAAATTTCTAATAACAGACCTGAAATTGCTACAAGCTTCTTAATGATTGAAAAAATTGAAAAAATTGTTGAAAAACAAGTTGACGCAATTAAAAATATTAAATTTGATAAAATTACTGTTTGGGATGGTGGTTCAGGTTCACCAAACGGTTCAACTACAGCTAATTTTATGAAAGATTTAATCAAAGCTTTACCGGCAATGCATGACTTGGCAGGACAAGCCGGAATTGAACTTCCTCAAATCTTAGGTAAAGTAGATAACGGAATTGACGAATCTAAGGTTGTATCTTCAGAGTCAGATAAATAGTTCAATTAGTTAAATATTCAAAAGGTGCTTCAAGTTTGAGGCACCTTTTTTATATTCTTGTTAACATCTTTTCAAATAATTGTTTTTGATATATAATTCTGTTAAGACTTGTAGTAAGGAGAGACCAATGGGATATAAAATATTATCCAAAAAAGAAATTTGTCCTAATCAATTTGAAATTACAATTGATGCGCCTTATGTTGTAAGAAATGCACAGGCAGGTCAATTTATTATATTTAGAGTTGAAGAAGAAGGCGAGAGAGTTCCTTTGACAATTGCCGATGTCAATAAAGAAAAAGGTGAATTAACCCTTGTGTTTATGGCTGTAGGCTACTCAACAAAAAAACTTGCACAGTTAGAGGTTGGGGACGAATTGGTAGATATTGTCGGACCTTTAGGTAAACCTACTCATATTAAAAATTATGGTACAGTTGTTTGTGTTGCAGGCGGTTATGGCGCAGCACCATGTTATTTGATATCAAAAGCCTTAAAAGATGCCGGTAATAAAGTTTATATGATTGCAGGTGCTAGAACAAAAGAATTGTTATTCTGGGAAGATAAAATGAAAGAAGCTTGTACTGAGTTATATTTAACTACAGATGATGGTTCTTATGGTATTAAAGGTTATGGTACAACTGTTCTTCAAGATATTATTGATAGAGAAAAAGTTGATTATGTAATTGCTGTTGGACCTATGCCTATGATGAGAGCGGTTGCAGAATTGACCAGAGATAAAGGTATTTATACTGAAGCAAGTATGAATCCAATAATGGTTGACGGTACCGGTATGTGTGGCGCATGCAGAGTTACTGTTGGCGGTGAAACTAAGTTCGCATGTGTTGATGGTCCTGATTTTGATGCTCATAAAATTGATTTTGATGAAGTTATCAACAGAACAAGAATCTATAAAGATCAGGAACGTAAACGCAGTGAAAATTGTAACTTGTTAAAACAAGCTGAGAACGTATAAGAGAGGAGAGTATAGTTATGGGTAAAAATGATATTCCGGTTTGTCCGTTAGTTAGTATCGGATCAGGTATTGATATGGTTTGCAGCCAATCAAAATGTGCTTGGTATGTTCCAAGTGTTCAAAAATGTTCAATGTATTTATTGGCTTATAATGCTTTATTAGAAGCTAATCAAAAACAAAAATCAAAACAACAAGCTTAATTTATGATGAAAATTGCGTTATGTATAAAACAAGTTCCGGATACAACTGATATCAAGTGGACGGAACATAATACAATTCAAAGAGAAGGGGTTGAAAGTATAATCAATCCTTTCGACTTATATGCGGCAGAATTAGCCTTAAAACTTAAGGCTGAATTTGGTGATGCAGAAATTACCGTATTCACGATGGGACCTGCTCAAGCTGAAAATATGCTTAGAAAAGTGCTTTCTATCGGAGGTGATAATGCAGTACTAATATCAGATAAAAAATTTGCAGGGGCTGATACTTATGCTACCGGATTGACAATTTCTCAGGCTATAAAAACTGTTCTTCCGGATTTTGATTTGGTTGTATGCGGTCAGTTTGCTGTTGATGGCGATACTGCTCAAACAGGTCCTAATATTGCCAATTTCCTTAATATACCTCAGGTTACTTATGTAAAGAATTTTATTGAAGTTGATGAAAAATCTTTGGTTCTTTCTCGAGAAACTGATGAGGGTATTGAAACTGTTAAGGTTAAATTACCTGCACTAATTTGTGTTTTACAGGATTCTTATGAACCTAGAAGACCGTTGATTGATGGAGTTATTTCTGCTTCTAAAAAAGAAATAAAAGTTTTGAATATGGAGGATATTGGATTAACTCCAGAACAGGTTGGAATAAAAGGTTCTCCAACATATGTCAGCAAAGCTTTTAGAAATATTTCGGCTCATAATGCAGAGAAACATTTTTTAGATGTTAAAGATAGTGTTGCTCTTTTGAAAAGTAGATTAACAGAGTTAAATAAAAAATAAGGACGAAAACATGCCCAACGCTGAATACTCAGGAATTTTAATATATGCTCAGATTACACGGGAAGAATATATTCATACCGTATTTTTTGAACTGTTAGATAAGGCAAGAGACTTGTCTAAAAAACTTGGCGGTGTTGATGTTAATGCTGTTATTTTTTCTCGTTCCGGACTGATTGATTCTTATAAGGAATCTTTTCAGAATATGGGAGTAAATAAAGTTTTTTATTTTGAAGATGAGAGCTTAAAAGAGTATTCGACTGAATGTTATTCTAAATTATTAGTGGATTTAGTGAATGATATCAAACCTGAGATTCTGTTAATAGGAGCGACTAATCAAGGAAGAGATTTGGCACCGCGTGTCGCTTGCGCATTAGGTACAGGATTAACTGCCGATTGTATTGATCTGGATATAAATGATAAAGGACAATTAGCTGCTACTCGTCCAACTTTTGGTGGGCAGTTAATGGCTACGATTTTGTGTAAAAATTATCCGCAAATGGCAACTGTTCGTCCTAATGTATTTAAGGTTCATTCTATAGACAATCATGTTGATACAGAGTTTATTCCTCGTGGTATCAATTATGCTTTGGTTGATAAATCAGTCGAGGTTCTAAACTTTAAGAAAACTGTTGATTTATTGATAAATGAATTAGATTCTGCCGAGATTATAGTTGCAGGCGGGAAAGGAATGAAAAATCAAAAAGGTTTTGAATTACTAAAGCGCTTTGCTGATTCTATAGGTGCGGTTGTTGCCGCAACAAGAGGTGCCGTTGAAATGGGGCTTGCTTCTTCTTCTATTCAGATAGGACAAACGGGAAAAACTGTACAACCTAAGATTTATATTGCCTGCGGTATTTCCGGCGCGATTCAGCATACTGTGGGAATGACGGGTTCTGAACATATTATTGCTATAAATAACGATGAAACTGCTCCAATTTTTGAAATCGCTGATACTGGTATTGTTGGTGATGCTTTTGAAATTTTAGAATCGTTTTTAAAAGATAAATTTGATGAAGATAATTAACATATTATTTTTTCTCTCTTATTTTCGTGTTAGAATCTTTAGGCGAAGTATTTATTAATGAGGGATATATTATGACAAACAAAGTTGTTATCGGTGCACAATGGGGCGATGAAGGTAAAGCTAAAATTACTGATTTATTAGCTCAAGATGCTGATTTAATTATACGTTATCAAGGTGGATGTAATGCAGGTCATACTGTTGTTGCTCACGGTAAAACTTTTAAATTTCATTTGATTCCTTCAGGGATTTTATATAAAGGTAAAACTTGTTTAATCGGTAATGGTACAGTAATTCTTCCTGAATATTTTCAACAAGAAATTGATGGTTTGAAGGCTGAAAATATAGATTTATCAGGATTAAAAGTTAGCCCTTTGGCATCTATTACAATGCCTTGGCACACCGAAGTTGACGGATATTCAGAAAGTACCGCAACTAAAGGTAAAATTGGTACAACTAAAAAAGGTATCGGACCTACTTATACCGATAAAATGCAGCGTATTGGTTTAAAAATTGGAGATTTATATTCTCCTGAAGCTTTGTCCGAAAAGCTGGATGTAATTTTACCTATCAAAAATAAACAATTAAAAGAACTTTATAACTTAAAAACTTATACAAAAGAAGAAGTTTTGGATTTATGCAAGAAATATGCCGAAATTTTCAGACCTTATGTTTGTTTTGACTGGCAGAATATGCTTAGAGATGCAAAACGTGAAGGTAAGAAGATTTTATTTGAAGGCGCTCAAGGTGTAATGCTTGATGTTGATTTCGGAACATATCCATTTGTTACAAGTTCAAATCCTGTTGGCGGTGGTGCTGCAACAGGTTCAGGTTACGGACCTAATGTTATTGATGAAGTTATAGGTGTAGCTAAAGCTTATGTAACTCGTGTTGGAGAAGGCCCTTTTGTTACTGAATTAGTTGATGATATTGGAAAATCTATCCAAGATATCGGGCATGAATTTGGGGTTACAACAGGACGTCCAAGACGTTGCGGATGGTTCGATGCTGTTATTATGAAATACGCTTGCCTTGTTGGTGGTTTAACATCTATTGCTTTAACTAAAATTGATGTTTTTGATACTTTCGATGAAATCAAAGTTTGTACGGCTTATAAAGATAAAAGGGATGGAAAAATATATACATCTTATCCTGAAGATGTTTATATTCATAAGTATTTAGAACCGGTTTATGAATCTCATAAAGGCTGGGGTGAAAAAATTTCGGATGTTCGTAAATATGAAGATTTGCCGGAAAATGCTCGTAAATATTTGGAAAGATTAGAAGAAATATTGGAAGTTCCAATTTCAATTGTTTCTGTCGGACCAGATAGAGAACAAACAATTTTTAAAGCCTAGTTTAATAAATGTTAATAATATAAGCAAAAATAAATATTCCTATGTTTTTATAATTATATGGTAGATATTTTATAATTGTATAGGTAGATGTTATATGAATATAAAT
>JAAVBM010000094.1 GCA_014803505.1 bacterium
ATGCAAATCTCTTAATTGCACATTCATTAAAAACATTTAATCAATATAAACATTTGAAAGGTCACTACGGAGATACCTCAGAAAACTACATTTTAGATTTTGCAACATTCCCAGGCTCAATACTTCTGACAAAAAACGCTAAAAAAAATACAGAATACTTATACCGTGGAAGATTATTTTCAAACGATTATATAATACCTAAAGGTGTAATTAAAATTGAAAATAATGACTACACTCAACTAATTGAAGCTGCAAATAACGCAAAAGGTTTTGCAAAAGGAAAAGTAAAATCAGATACAAATCTTGGATTTAACGAACAAGACCTTGAGACAAGATTTTCTGAAATAACAGAAAAACTTAGAAACAATGAAATAGAACGACTATTTATTATTGGAATAAATACATATTCAGAAGTTCAAAAAGAATATTTCAGAAATCTTTTATCAAAATTAAATAAAAATGAATTTGCAATTAGTTTTTCAAACGAATCTGAAAAGAATAATATTTTAACAATTAATATTGGAGAATATCAACCACTTGCAATATATATACTGCATAAACTATTCAAAAAATATTCTATTTCAGAAGATAAGATATACTTTTTCTTTACAAAATGTGACGTAATGTCGATTTCCAATATCATTGCAATAAAAAATTACAAAGCTCAAAACATATTTATGGCAGACTGTTCGCCAACATTAATCAATCCTTCGGTACTAAATACATTTAAAAACACCTACAAAATAAACGTTACCGATAATGCATTGAATGATTTAGAAAAAATAAGACATAAATAAAAGCACTCGGGGAAAACCCGAATGCTTTTATTTAAAATTATTAAACTCAAGAATAATATATTCTTGAAATCAATATTAGTATCTATAATGAGCGAATGCTTTGTTAGCTTCAGCCATTTTGTGGGTATCTTCACGTTTTTTACATGCAGCACCTTGACCGTTAGAAGCATCGATTAACTCATTAGTCAATTTATCGATGAATGATTTTCCGCCTCTTTTCTTAGCTGATTCAATCAACCAAGAAGAAGAAAGTGCAAAACCTCTGTCTGCTTTAACTTCGATAGGAACTTGATAAGTAGAACCACCGATACGACGAGCTTTAACTTCCAATAATGGAGTAGCATTAGTCATAGCTTTTTGGAAAACTTCAATCGGATCTTGGTTAGTTCTTTCCTTAATTCTTTCCATTGTAGCATAGAAAATTCTTTCAGCTAAAGATTTTTTACCACGTCTCATAATTCTGTTAATGAATTTAGAAATATCAACGCTATTATAAACCGGATCTGCTAAAGGAATTCTTTTTGCAGGTTTAGAACGTCTAGACATTATTTCTTACCTCCTTTTCCTTTTGCATCTTTTTTAGCACCATATTTAGATCTGCTTTGAGCTCTGTTTGCAACACCTGCAGTATCTAAAGTACCACGAACGATGTGATAACGTACACCAGGTAAATCCTTAACACGACCGCCACGGATAAGAACAACACTGTGTTCTTGTAAATTGTGGCCAATACCCGGAATATATGAAGTAACTTCAAATCCGTTTGTTAATCTAACCCTTGCAACTTTTCTAAGTGCTGAGTTTGGTTTTTTAGGGGTTGTAGTATAAACCCTTGTACAAACTCCACGTCTTTGAGGACAATTCATCAAAGCTGGAGATTTAGTTTTTGATTTAAGCTTTTGACGTTCAGAACGTACTAGCTGGTTAATAGTTGGCATAATTTCTCCTTTTAATTTTACCAAATTTGCCCTACTCAAAGCCTTATTGGGAAGCTTGGGCGTCGCAACCCGGCTTTAACATATATATACGAGCCGTCAAATCCAGCACGAAAATTTCGACCAGTATAATATAATGAAACATCAAGCAGGAGCAAATGTCAAGTATTCACGCAATATTAGCAATATATTTCATTACAAAAGTTATTATCTGGCTTGTCTATCAATAACATTGGCTGAAATCCACCACAATCTTGGATATTTGCCCAATAGAGAAACAAATGCCATATATAAGAAAATTCCTATAACAAAAACTTGGATTCCTGAATATTGGAAGAAAACCGGTTTATTAAATAAAAATACAAACCAAGATACAATAGTATTTATAAATGGAATATTCAACAATAAATTACAAATTAAACCGACAGCCATACATAGAACAAAATATAGCAACGAAACAAATATTGACTGAAATACATTATAACGTAAAAAAGACGATGGATTTTTCTTTCTAAAATAAAGAATAACCAAATAAATCATTCCGACCCATCCTGCAGAAAGATAAGTCAAAAAAGAAACAACTCTATCTACGACACAAATATGCCTAGAAGACTTCATATTTAAACTTCTCCACGAACAGATTTTACATAATCATCCATAACTTGGCTGTAAATCAATCTATACTCATCATTATCGGGAGCAATACTGATAGATGCTCTATAAGATGCAATTGACTGTTCAATATCGTTATTCAAATAGTGAGCATTGCCCAGTAATGTGTATATTTCAGGATTGTTAGGTTCAACCTGCAATGCTTTTTTATAAAGTTCAATAGCTTCAGAAACTCTTTCATAATTCGAATATAAATTAGCCAAAAGAACATAAGCATTAGATGTCTTAGAATCAAACTCAATTGCTCTTTTATACATTTGCTCTGCCATATCAATTTCTTTAAATTCAGTCATAGCAATTGCATAGCATAAATAAATTCTGTATTTATCTTCGGTCATTGAAAGAGCTTTTTCATAATATGAATATGCCTGCTCTCTGTTTTTCATTAAAGTTAAAGCATTTGCAATACAAACTGCAACTAACTCATTATCAGGATTCAATACAAAAACCTTTTTAAATAATTTCAAAGCAGTTTCATAATCAAACAATTTAAAACATACATTTCCAAGATCAATAAGAGCGTTCACATTATCAGGATCGAGAGAAAGAGCCTTTTCATAATAAGCTTTCGCTTCAACGTAGTCTTCAATGTCTTGGTATAACAAAGCTATTGCATTGTAAATTTCAGGATTAGAAGAATTCAAATCAATTGCTCTGTTATAGTAAAATAATGCCTTTGAGAAGTTTTTCCATTCCGCAAAAACATTACCGATATTATAATAAATAAGAAAATTTTTAGGATTAACCTCAAGAGCTTTATTGTAATATGACAAAGATTTTCTAAAATCTCTCTCATAAAACCACATTGTTCCCATACCAACAAGAGCTTGAACATCATCAGGCTTAATTGCTAAAAGACTGTCCAAAACAGACATAACTTTATCATAATCCTGTTGTTGCATATAAAGCTCAGATAATTCGTGATAATATTCAATATTTTGAGGCTCTTTGGCCATTTTAACGACTAATTCGTTAATCTTCTCATTTAAACTCATATTTTCCATGTCTACATTTTACTCTATAAACTACATTTTGTAAATCGATTAACAGAAATTAATAAATCCAGTTATTTAAGATTTAGTAAATAAAAAAGCTCCCTTGATATTGGGAGCTTTTTGTTTATTATATTTTTCCTTAACCTGCGGTGTATTGAGGTTTGAGCATTTCTGCATCTGTTTTTTCCATTTGCTTGCAAGCATCGTAATCGGCTTTTGCAAGTTGAATTTGAGATTCCAAAGAGTCTTTTTCTGTTTGTAAACGTTCTTCTTCATCTTTCAAAGGCTCTAATTGAGTTTCTCTCATATATTCAAAATAATCTTGAATTTGTTGTTTTTGGTTAGAAACCATTTGCTCATTCATAGCTTTCATTTGACTCAACTGCTGAGTAACCATAGATGATTTTTCATTATAGGCTTTCATTGATTCTTCATCTAATTGACCACCATTTTGAGCCCATTGTTGCTGTAAAGCCCCTAACCCTGTACTCATCATCAAAGATTGCTGAGTAGCCATATACATACCGGAACTCATAGAACTTAGAGAGTTAAGAGCTCGTTTTTCTTGAGCGTCTAACATCTTAGTCATTTTTTCAACATCGCGGGTAGCCCTTCTTGCATTAGATTGAATTTTCATCATTCTAGATTGCAATGAACGGTAATACTTACCTGCGTTAAGTTTTCCAAATGCGCCAAGCATGAAACCCATTGTTCTAGTATCCTTGTGTTAGTGTCCTCGTAATTATATAAAGTATTAGTTTTATTGATAATTGCCTTTTTATTAAAGATTTATTAAGAATTGTAACAAAGTAACGAAATAAAACAGTATATACTCCCTTATATAAACCGTTATTTAACCCAGTATTTACGCCGATATCTACAGTTGAAAAATTTATTTTTTTTTTGTATTATTCAATGAGATTTTAGCAATTAGAAAGTGAAATATGATAAAAAAGTTCTTCAATTTAAAAACAATAATATTTACAGCGTTAACAATTGTCTTATTATTTTTAATGCCGAAAATATCAGGATTACTAATGATATTATTTGCGTCATTTGTTGTTGCAGCAGCATTAAACCCATTTGTGAACAAATTAGATGACAAAGTAAAAAACAGAGCAATTTCAGCATCAATAATAATATTGACATCAATAGTTGCATTGTTTGCACTTATATTACCAATTATAGTAATGTGTTACAAAGAAATCGTATTATTTATATCTATAATGCCACAAAAGGCAGCAAATTTTTATCAATTTATCACACATTCCAAACTATACGGACATACAATTTCTGATTTAATACCATATGAAAATCTTGCAAATGCATCTTCTCATATTGCTCAGAATGTATTTAATCAGTCAATAAACTTAACCGTTAGTGTAGCTCAAGCAGTATTTGTAATTTTAGCACTAACAATGTTTATATATTACATTTTATTAGATAAAGAATATTTACGTAGTAAGTTTATAGAATTTTTTCCACCAAACCTCAAAGAAAAAGCCGGTTATATATTATTTAATATAACATCGAAAGTTGGTAACTATGTCAGAGCACAAGTTTTATCAATGGTTACGGTCGGAATCATGGTTACAATAGAAGTCGCAATTCTTGGAATTGAATATCCAGTATTACTAGGTTTAATTGCAGGAATATGCGAAATTATACCGGTTTTAGGACCAACAATTGCAATTGCAGTAATAGTAACAATAGCATTTCCTCTAGGAATGGGTAAAATAGTCTTAGCAATTATTTTATTCCTTGCAATTCAACAAATTTCAAACTATATGATAAGACCATTTTTATTTGGCAAATTCATGAAATTACATCCAATTACAATTATGGTTGCATTATTTGCCGCTGAAGAATTCCTTGGAGTGTGGGGTGTAATCTTATCACCAGCAATAGCTGCAACAATTTGCGTACTTATTGATGAACTCTACCTATCTCCGATAAATTCACAAGAAACAGGAGCGCAAGTTGAAAAATAGCAATAATGAAATTTTTCTATACGATAGAGAAGTAAAAAAAGATTATGAATTCAATATGTGGTTTGCATTTCCTGGACCAGAATCCTTTGCGCTTTCTTCATTAGGGTATTTATGGCTATACAAATCCATAGATATGATGCCCGATGTTGATATCGAAAGAATTTATTCCGATACAAAAACAACCAGAATTATTAGAGATAAAATAGATTTAATAGGATATTCTTTCACGTTTGACATGGATTTTCTTGCAATATTTCATTTCTTGGAATGGAATAAATATGCATTCAAAGCAGCAAACAGAAAAGAAACAGATCCTTTAATCTTCGCAGGCGGACCCGTTATAACCTCAAATCCTGAACCTTATAAAGAGATTTTTGACTTTTTAATCATTGGCGATGGAGAGAACGCAAATATTGAAGCCGTACAAATTTGTAAAGAAAACAAAGGTAAATCAAAACCGGAAATACTAGAATTATTAAGCAAAGTAGAGGGAATCTATGTTCCATCATTAAAACCGCAAAAAATAAAAAAAACAACCAAAAAGCTCACCGAATGTATTTATACACCAATTATCAGCGAAAAAGCATTCTTTCCAAACACATTTATATTAGAAGTTGAAAGAGGCTGCGCTAACAGATGTGCTTTTTGCCTCGCGTCATACATGAATTTACCTATAAGATTTGTAGAATACGATAAAATCATCGAATCTATTGAACTAGGTCTGCAACATACAAATAAATTAGCACTTCTTGGTGCTCAAATCACAGCACATCCAAGATTTAAAGATATTTGTAAATATATTGATAACAAAATTCAAAATGGACAAAAGATCGAAATGAGCGTATCTTCACTTAGAGTTGATTCTTTTATTCCTGAAGTTGTACAAACTCTTGTAAATGCAGGGCAAAAGAACTTAACCTTAGCAATCGAAGCTGGAAGCGAAAGATTACGCAAAGTTATAAACAAAAACCTAAAAGAAGAACAAATATATAAAGCAATAGAAGTTGCCAGAGATTGCGGATTAAAAGGTATAAAATTTTATGGAATGATAGGATTACCAACAGAAACAAAAGAAGATATTGAAGAAACAATAAATCTTGCAAAACGAATAAAAGAAAAATATAAAGGATTTGAAATATCTTTTGGATTTTCAACATTTGTACCAAAAGCAAATACTCCTTTCCAATGGTTTGGCAGAGATTCTGAAAAATCATTGGAAGAAAAAACCGCTTATCTAAAAAAAGAACTTCATAAACTTGGAATACAAGCCAATATATCAAGCGCAAAATGGGACTATTATCAAGCTGTATTATCTCGAGGAGATTCGAACCTGACAGATTATCTTATTGAGGTCTATAAACAAGGCGGAAAACTTGGTGCATTTAAAAAGACTGCAAAGAATTTAAATATAAACACTGAACACTATGCAACAGAGAATTATTCATTCAGTGCAAATTTACCATGGGATTTTATTGAAATAACTCCAGGAAAAGAATTCCTAATAGACGAATGTAAAAAACTTACTAATTATAGTGGAACATAATCCGAATAAACAAGACTGGCCCATTCTTCATAATAGCTGATTTGAGTTGCACTTCCGGTTCTGATAAATATTTTCGGAAGCTTATCTGCAGGAATATCAAGAGCTGCACAAATTGCAGCCTGGATCACATCAGGATGCGTAACAATAATTATTCTATTACCAACATTTTCTTCAACCAATTTATCAATAATAACCTTTACCCTTTTGATAAATTCAATTGAACTTTCAGCATCAGCCTGCGTAATCTTATCTGGATAACGCAATATATCTCTAAATCCTGTAGGATATTTCTCTAGAATTTGTCCAAATGTAAGTCCGTTCCATTTACCACAAGCTCTGGTTTTTAAATCATCAAGAATTACATAATCTTTTTTAAACACTTTAGCAATCATCATTGCAGATTGAACAGTACGCAAAGATGGAGAGGTATAAATCACATCATTCTTTACACCACGAGCCTTCAAATATTTTGTTAAAGAATCCATCTCCTCAACTCCAAGCTCCGAAAGCGGAGGATAATTTTCCGCATCGGAAAAACGTCCTTCTTCAGAATAAATGGTTGCACCATGGCATATAAACGTTATTTTACATTTTCTATTAAAATACATAAATAATAATCTCTTGCAGATATTATAGCATAGTTTTTGTTTTTGAGGTAGTATAAGAGAAAAAAAGGAGAGATTTATGAAGGGAACAGCATTTAAATTTGGAGATGATATTTCAACAGATCATATAGCGCCAGGACGCTTATACCATCTACGTTCTAACTTGGATGAATTTGCAAAACACGTTTTGGAAGATGCTGATGAAACCTTTGCTTCTCGAATGAAAAAAGGTGATTTTGTAGTTGCAGGCAGCAATTTTGGATTAGGTTCATCAAGAGAACATGCACCGTTAATTATGAAAATAGCAGGAGTAGGTGCAGTTTTAGCAAAATCATTTGCAAGAATATTCTACAGAAATGCCATAAATATAGGGCTTTTAGCTATAGAATGCGATACTGACTCAATAGATGAAGGCGATGAACTTGAATTAGATATTGAAAAAGGTATTATTACAAATCTTACAAATGGTACAATTATACAAATAGAACCGCTTCCTCCTGTTATGATAAAACTATTGGAAGATGGCGGATTAGTTGAACATATTAAGAAGAATGGGGACTTTAAACTAACAGATTAATTTGTAAAATATATTAAAATCTCAAAATTTGTTAATATATTTGAGTTTTCTAAAAATTAATTATATTCTTAATAAAAAAGACATAAGGGGAGAAAACATGATTATTCAAGAACGAATGGACAGCATTAACGAAGTTATTAAAGGGATTGCTGATTTTATACAAGAAAATGAACAAGTAAAACAAGATTTTAACGAATATTTAAGTACTATTGGCGCCAATAATAGAAGTGTTCCGCTTCAAACAGCTTGCTTCAGCTATATTCTTGAACGAAATCTTGGAGAAGACTTAAAAAGTATTCCACAGCTTTATCTTGAAAACACTAAAGGACTTGATAAAGAGAGAAAAGATATAGTTACAGCTATTGACAACTCTATTTCATCTGTTTTTGAAATCAAGAAAGTGACAAAAAACGGATTTGATTTATTAAACATCGTTAATGAACGCAGATACATG
>JAAVBM010000095.1 GCA_014803505.1 bacterium
CCATCGCTCTCGGCTGAAAGGCGGCAAGCATTTCCTCCGTCGCCTTCTTCGTCTTGCTCATGCCGCTGCCCTCCTTTCCTGCAAATTGAAGGCGCAACGCAAAGCGTTGAAAACAAGAGCTTTACCCCCCCCCCGAAAAATTCTTCTGGGGCTGGCATCCAGCCTTTCATCGGCACAGTTCCTCTGACAACCGTTAACCCATCAATCTGACAGCGGACGAGGCCGGTATAACCTTCGGCATTACATGCGTAGACATTTAATTTCTCAACGGTGCGTTCTGAACCTGCCTTAATTATACATGGTCTATCAGGCGTAAGATTCACAGGAGTGAAACCGGTTGGCGCCACTCTTAAATGGTCATAGCCACCGGAAATTGGCGTAACAGAGTCTACCGATATAGCAATTGACTCACCTTGCTTTAGAGTTACCTCCTCTGCAAAATTATAAGCTATTGGATATGTCCTCTTGCCTGCCGTACTGTCATAATATTCTCTTGTCTTCCCACCTTTGATGAGATTCCGGACAGAGATAGATGGCACTATCAATTCCTTCAGTTTGCCGTACTCGATGTTAGAGACCGCTCCCGTTGTCTTGTCTACTACCGTAACCAGTGCGTCATCCGCTATCTCGGTCAGGCGAGGGATTGCGGCATCATTCAGTTTTTTAACCTTCTGTGTCATGCCGCAACCACCTCCCTTCCAGATTTAGTTAGCTGATAGTCGTCTTGTCCTTGTACGTCCCAAGCATCGTATAACTGGCCATTTTGCTTGTGGCATTGTAGAAGTAAAATGCAACTGAGCCAAGATAAGAGAATACAATCTTGTATATATCGGTCAGGTTGAATGTTATAACCAAGCCATAAGCCAGGGATGCGCCGTCCGGCAATGTTTCTTTGACTGATCCGCTCAGACGGTAAATGCCTGTTTGGTCGGTAGCCGCTAAGGATGAAACTGTCTCTGGCTTCATCACCAATGGTTTTAGTAGTGAGGCTAAATTTACCATCGTGATACGACCCATTGACGCAGCTGACGTCAGCCCCAGAATATACGACAGCGTTGAAGTTTCGGAAATCTCGACCGGTTTCTTTGTCTTTGCACTCATGCCGCTGCCCTCCGTTCTTTGTTATACAAAGCGACTCTGTCGATAACTCCGACAAAGCGGTCTGCAACGAAGCGTAAACGCTTGAAAGGCCAGTGTTTACCCCCCCCCCCATTGCAAATCAGTCAGCGTCAGCTCTTTAGCGGTGAAACCCTCGGGGGTCGAGCCAGTCGTTAGACTCTGATAAAGTTCTACCTGAGCAGACGTAGTAGTATTCATATTTTGCGAATGTATAGTGATATACCATTTATTCGTATTGGTTGAAGCGACTGATAAGTGCACTTCAAGATATATCTCACCTTTCGGGCCGCCTACAAATCTTATTTTATCTAATAAATTGACTTTCCCCGAAATTAATTTTGCATCCGTTTCGTTCACCGTATAGCCGCCAGAGATTGAGATGACAGACGCTCTGGAAGTAGTGTTGACGTAAACATTCGAGATCATAAGAATTGCGGCGTTAGAATCTATCCGCGCCAGTCTTATCCAGCCGGTTCCGGCAACGTTATAAGCCGCCTGCTGCACACCCAGCTCCTTGCCGACCTCTCGTGCCAGTTCCGCTATGCTCACCGGCGTCACCGCGCCGTTCGAGTCCACTATCGGCACCCCGGCGCTCAGCTTCTTTGTTTTTGTACTCATAATTCTGTTTTATTGGTTTAAAGTTTGTTGTTAATTATCTAATGTCGTATTTATAGTTCCCTTTTGGACTACGAAATATGCCGTTTCCTTGCCATCCTTGACTCCGACCTTGCAATCCAGAGACGCAAACTGCCCGCGCTCGATCGTAAACGACGTGAACGCCCCAGGGCCGCCGTTATAGCTCGTCGTAGCCGGCGCCGATATGCTCAGGGCGTATGCAGTATTATTGTATAGCAATATCGTGTTGCCGCATAATGCCCTCATGCTTCGCGGATAGATGATGATATTACTTGGCAGATAGCGTATATCAAGCCATGTTCCGCAGCTCTTCAGATCGATATCATACTGATTGTCCGTGTCTGCATCCAGTTTAAAGATTGACGAGAAGTTTGCCGCAGTCACCTCAGTGCGCCTTTTCATCGCCACCCCTGAGAACACCACATTGTTAAACTCCCCCGTGTTAACCTTGATTACCCCATCCTTGATAAGACAAAGGATGTTACCGTTCGCGTCCTTCATATCGAGAACCTCAACACCCAGGTTCTTAATTAGAGCGTACGTTGCGAAAAACAGCTTGGTCGCAAGCGAGCTATACTTCACTACATTGCGCCAATAACCCTCGTTCTTATCCGTCGCGCTCCCGGGATAATTAGTCAGCGTCTTCACGTGTGACTTCCGGCACTCAAACCAGTTGCCCTCGTAAATCACAAAGTCAGTGAAGCTCTCGTCCTCATCGCCGCTCTCAAATGGGAACCCCACGGGATACGACTCCCAGAAGTCCGACCGAGGTGGCTTCGAGTCAAGGCCGTCTGATAGGGTTTTCACGTAGATTCGACGCTCATACGTCTCGCCATTATAGTTCACCGTGAACGCTATCTCCCGGTTCTCCTCTCCCTCCCCGTCATAGCTCAGCACGTAGCAGAAACGTTTCGTCGAGCTGTCTATCTTGAAATTCCATGACAGATGCTCGCTGATAGCCTTACCCGATGCCGTCAGCGTGCTGCATGTCATGTCGCCGTCTGCCGCGTCACCATAGCCGACCATGCGGTTGCCGACATAGAGCTCGACGCTCACCTTTGCCGTCGACTTCGTCCCCTTTTTGAACACCACAGTTTCCGGCGATACCGCGATTGACACACCGCCTTCCCCGTCCAGCACAAATCCCACCGTCACCGTGTCAACCACCGAGCCGTTAACCATCAGCGTCGCCGATATACCCTTGTTATCAAGTATCACCTCGATATCCTCCCCGGCATACAGATGAGGCATCGTGTCGCCGACCAGATACGTGATCCCGACAGTGACACCCTCCATATTCCAGTCCTTCGCCGCCATCGTCGCCGGTGCCTCATCACCCATCTGCTTCGTCACCGCGAAACTTATCGTCCCGACATCAGGCACCAGACTCCCGTTGACGCGCCTGATGTTTACCGACGTCCGCGACGCCACAAGCCGGTAGACAACCGTATCCTTATCAGTGCTCAGAAAAATGCTTCCACTTGCTCGCTTTTTCATATCCTCATTAAGCTAACTCAAACTCGACCTGTATATTGACTATCAGGGCGCCGCTCGCCTTGCCCTCGATGTCTGCGTAGGGCACCGACAGCGTGTTGGTCACCGACGTGTTTGTCAGCACTATCGGCGTTCCGGCCGGCGTGTTAGCCATCCACGCCCATGTGTCATTCTTTATCGACAGCGGAGCGTTGCTCCCGACGACCCACACCGCGCACGTCAGCTCGACAGTGTCGCCCGCCGCCTTCACCTTCTTTGTCGGCGGATTGGCGTCGATCTCCACCTCATAGACATCCGACTTGTCATAGACGATCTGTGTGTCCTGGCCGGCGTATGATCCGTCTTTCTTCACGATCACCATGTAGAGCCGCGACGTGTCTATATCGTCAGCCCCGACGATCAGCGTGTCCGTCGTCGCCGTCGTGATCTTCGCCCAGTTCGCGAGGTTAGCGTCCCCCGGGTTCGCGCCGGCCTGCTGCCTGTACCACTCGTATGTCACCCCCGTCGTGATCTTGCTCGTCCCGCTGTAATAAGCCGCCTTCAGTGTCACCTTCTCGCTTTTTTCCGTGATGACGAAGCCGTTTGCTCCCCCGGCCTCGATCACAACCTTATCGCCGTTGGTCGTCATTTCCGAGATTCTGAAAGCCATCGAGTCTGTGAACTCCGACACCGACGCCCCCTCCGATACCATGTGCTTAACCGCTATCACGCCCCCCGTGCCTCCGGTCAGACCGACCAGATTCTTCACTATCTTCAGTCCGTAGACCCCTGCCGGGTTTTCCCCGGGCGACAGCAGCGCGAACGCTCCGCCCCATGCCGGATTAAGGGTCTTGGAGTAGCTCGCTCCTATGCGAGTGATGTGGCCGATCTCCGCTGCTCCCAGAGAGAAATAGATCTCGTCCGCTATCTCAAAACCCGCCTTTCTTGACGACTGCAGATATGCCGAGATGACGGGCTGGTTGGCCGCAACCGTGAAGTCCGGCACTACCGTTGTCGTCGTCGACGGATCCCCCGTGTAGTTCTGCCACAGGTCGCCCTTGTCGCAGAGCATATATGGGCGGAATGTTCCCAAGTCCGGAACACACTCCAGCGCGATCGACGCTGATGCCTTCTGAACTCCCATCACTCTTCGCCCTCCTCAGCTGACTCTGATATTGCCGCCTCTTCTGCGGCCTCATTGACAATCTCTTCGATTATAGCCTCATCGTCATCATCCGGCGCCATCCACTCCGGGTCCGTCGCCGCCGGCAGCGCTGTCGTCAGCTCGCCGCGCTGGTTCGCCGCTGCTTCCCTGTCGCTCATCACTGCGCCACCGATGCGTGCCGCATACTCGCGCAGCCTGAACAGCGGTCCGAACACAAGCAGATCCGTCTGATAGAGCAGATAATTCCCGTCCGGCATCTCGATTCTTGTCCTGTCAAGATTCAGTTTCTTCGCCGTCCACGGCGATACCTTTACAAATACTGGTGTTGCCATAATTTTTTTTATATTTCTTGTTAGATTAATATTATACTACCGTCTGCGTCAGTTATGACTGTGCCGTCTGAGTCAGCCCATGCCTTCAGTGGCTCGCGCTCCTTCGGGTCTGTCTCTATCGCCAGCTCGCTGTTACCCGCTTTCGACACAGCTATCAGTGCCGTCATCCCGTCGCCTATCGCGTCTGACTCTGTCAGATTCCTGCTCGCCGGTCCCGCATACCACCGGTTGGTGAAATACTTCTCCGCGTCGGCTATGTCGCCCTTGACGTCTGAGAATATCATCCGCGCTCTGATCTCCTTGAAGCCTCTGATCGAGTCCGGGATGTCAAGTACCCTGTAGCGCCATCCCCCCAGGTCTCTCACTACCTCCAGCGAGCAGTGAGCCATCGACAGATCCCCGTCGGCCAGTATCACCGCTCCGGGGTTACCTTCGCGGCTGTATTTAAGTCTGACCCTGATTTTGACCCCCTCGGCCATCAGATCCTGATGGATCACCGCGCTGCACTTGTCTGCCGCCACGTCCATCCAGTAGTCCGTCGGCTCGTAATCCGGGTCGCTTGCCGGCAACCCGTACTCAGTCCAGCCCCCGTTATCGCGCTGTGTCTCCCATACCGGGATATAATGACCTTTGACCGCCGGCGTGTTATTCTCATAGACGATGAGCTTCACCGGCAGATCCGCCCCGTCGTGTATCGGGTTATAGGGCATCACCCCCGGCAGGTCAAACTGACATCTTACCGACGGCGTCGAGTCCTCACAGCTCACGTTGATCGTCCGCTCTATCTCGAAGCGGTCTGACTTATAGACCACCACGCCCTTCATCAGCAGCCTTATCGGCTCACCCGGAGCCGCGTTCTTCATCACCTGCAGCGACCACGCGTCAGCCGCCCCATAGCCCGGCGTCGAGCTACCCCCGTCAATCACTATCGGCGTCCGGCTGCCGTCCGCGCCAATCTCATACCATTGCACGTTAGTCAGGTGATCCCTGCCGTCAATCAGGCTCAGCGGCTCGTCCGGATCCGTGATTGAGATGTTGATGTCTATCGTCAGCGGCGTCAGCCTGTAGTCCGGATCATACTGATTGGCTGCCGCGTCATAGCGCTGCAGGTTAGGTATGTCGCGGGCCGACAGCCCGTCGCCGAATTTCGGCGGCGTCGTCATCACCCCTACGACTGTCTGTCTTCTTCTTGCCATTGTTATAATTCTCGTTTTATGAAATATCTATTACCGGTAAATCGGCCTTTTTGACGATAGTTTCGGCTCCGGCTCTGAGAGCCACCGTCGCCGTGAATATTATTTTTTTAGGAAGGCGTCCGCCCGTCCAGTCTATGTCGGCCGTCGTGATATGCACGCTTTTCCCGGCTCCGGCGTGAGCCATCGCCCATGCAGTGTCCGACACCGGCCGCGGATTCCCGTCCGCGTCCTCGCTGTAGCGCGTCCAGACGACATCCTCGTCAAGTATATCTTCTGTGATATCCCGGTTGTGGAGCCATGCCACTATCTTTAGCGGCATATCTATAGCCGTCACCTTGAATATCGTGTTCACCGCCTCAAACTCGACCGTGAACGCCGGGTCGCCCTCTACAAAAGCCCAGTCCACAGCGTTCCACCGCGGCTCCTGCCTCGTCCCCGTCTTCATGCACCGCCAGCGGCAGCCATAGTGCCAGGCGTCGTGAGTCTCATAGCGGCCGGAGTCAGGGTTTTTCGTCTCAAAGAGATACAAGCGTCCGTCGACCCACGCCCCGGTGTCGACTATAGTCGCTATCGGGCGTCCCTTATAGTCAGTCTGGATAAAATCCTGCACGACGATACCTCGGGCATAGATATAGTCCTGATCCTCGCGTAGCGGCAGCCCCATCTTGTAGAGAAACTCCGGCAGCGACCCGAAGGTCGCCCCGTAGTTCGTCTCGTCGATGATCGGCTTAGTCACCCCCGTCAGCTTCACGATCCGCCCCTCGGTCGACGACAGATACAGGCAGCTCTGACGCTTCTTGTCTGTCTGGTTGCCCCACCGCGCGAACCTCATCATCTCCACTGGCGCGAAATTCTTCCCCCCGGGCACATCCTCGTCACCGTAGACCGACACGTTGATCATGTTCATCGCCGTGTTGACCGTGTTCACCCTCATCCAGCTCGTGTAGTAGCTGCCGCTCCCCTGCGCCAGAGTGTTGTAGATACCCTTCAGCACGTTCCCCTCGGCCTGCGCCGTGAAATAGCCATCCCATTTCGCGTGAAGGTAGAGGTCATATGTCCCGTCACCCCTCGCCTCGATCCGCTCTATCGTGTCTGCCTCCGTCAGCAGTTGGTCGCCCTCGATCGCGCTGAGGCGGTTCACGATCAGCTCCATCACCTCCAGAAAGCCGTTCACCTTCAGCCCCTGGAACTCTCCGTAGCCGTTCGCGTCTATCTTCGCCCCTGACCCTGCAAATCCGGATATAAACTTCCCGAACTCCGCCCCCTGTTCAAAGGTGATCCGCCCCTTTGCAGCGTCGTCCTTCAGCTTCGACAGAAATTCAGCGGCCGACCGCGCGGCCGACAGCAGGTTATTGTCTGTCCACCGTGTCCTGTCGCCCGTCTTGATGATGTCAGGCAGCGACGTTGACTCTGCCAGAGACTTAGCGTAGCTCCTCACATCCTCGATTGTGTCCGATACCTTCTCCAGGCTTGTCTTGCTGAGCGCATCACTGATCTCGATGTCCATATATGACGGCAGCGTCACCTTACGCGTAATCTTCGTGATGCGGCTGTCCCTGTAACCCGTTTCCGGGAAGTATTCCTCGCTCTCCAGCCTGATCCTCTGGCCGATTGTCAGCTTGACATCGTTATCCTCTATCCAGACATGATCTGTCGGGGCCTTATATACTGCGATATCAAGATTATGATCGGCATTATATTGTTCGACCGCCGCCAGAAATTCAGCCTC
>JAAVBM010000096.1 GCA_014803505.1 bacterium
ACCAATGGGTTAGTAACAATTTGTAAAAATAAGACAAAAATTTTTCTGTTAAGTATTTAAAACAGTATGAATATTAACAGAATACAATTTACTGATAGATACAATACTAGACAACAATACCACAGTAATGTTAGCTTACCATGCTCATTGCAAAAAGCAGCTGACAACAATAAAGATATAATAATATCTCACCCGACAAACGAAATCAGTTTTTCGGGTGTTTATGCTTTTAGAAATAACCTTTTTGGCGAACGATTTCCAAAAACTTTCTTCAAAAAACTTGTAGCCGAAAAGATTCCCTGTGCTTACACCGGAGTCGAAATGATAAGCTATGATGAATTAAATACACTTATTGCAACACATACATTTAACAAAAAAAATACCATAGCCATTAACAGATTAAAAAAATTTGAAAAAGCTTTTCAAGGAGTTGAAAAATTCATCTTTGAATTACTGGAAAGAGAAGCTAAAAAAAATCCAAAACTAAATCTACAAGAACTATTACAATTAAAACTTCCAAGTGCAGAAAAAGCTCTTATTCTAACTCAGAAACAAATTCTATCCGAGTTAGAAAAGTTATCACTTAACTTGCCCAAATCAGAACAAGAACAAATAACAGCAATATTAGACAAATCTTTAAAAAAAATTGAAACAAAAAATACTATTCCGGAAGAAATATTTAGAAGAAAAGAATTCTTATACAAACTTGGAGACATCAAAATTTCAAACTCTGAACTAAAAGCACAGATAATGAAAATTGCTGAAAAATTACCTCAATCCTCAAATTCATTATCAGCATTCATCGTAAAATATTCTCAACCATACAAAATAAAAATTAACAATGGGAAAATAATAAAAACCCCAAGAGATTCAGAAGAGCTAGGAATTCGTCTGCTAAAACCATATATTGCAACAGATGAACATATTCATCCGCAAAAATTATATAGACAAGAAGAAGAAATAAAAGCCAAAAGTGGCAGATTTAGTAAATCATCAGGTACTTTTAGAGTATCTATATTAACAACAGCTCGAATTAATACAGAAAAAAGTGATACACTTATTGATAAATTTATCCAAGATGGCAGACCTGAAATAATTTCAAATATTCAAAAACATGTAAATCGTCTGATACAAATAAATGAAGTATGGTTCAAAAAAGGTAGAATTGAAGATGCAATTAAACTATCAGAATATATACAAGTTTTGAAAACTGAATTTGATCTTCGCTCTAACTTAGTTCAAATTGATATCAAAAAATTAGATCCACTAATAAAAAAACTTAAGAAAACAAAATTAGAAACCAAACACTCAAAATAAGAGTTTATAAATAATACTTGCAAAAATCCGAAAATCGTGTACAATAGAGTGATGGTTAATAAATTAACCTTAAGTACACAATCAGGAGAAAAACAATGTACGAAGATGAAAAATTAGTATGTGAAGATTGCGGAAATGAGTTTGTTTTCACTGCAGGAGAACAAGAATTCTACGCTGAAAAAGGGCTTGTAAATAAGCCAAAAAGATGTCCGGAATGCAGACTTGCACGCAGAAAAAACAACAGAAGAAAAAAAAGAATGTATGATGCTGTGTGTTCAAAATGCGGAGCTCAAACTCAAGTACCGTTTAAACCGGTTCCAGGCAGAGAAGTTTTCTGTAAAGAATGCTTTCAGCAAGCAAATGCCACAACAGAAGAAGCATAACTAATTTATATTAATAAATTTACAAAACGGAAGTGCTGGTATGGCACTTCCGTTTTGATAGTTATATAGTAATACAATTATTCAAATATTCAATAGTGCTAATTTTTTCATCATAAAGATATTTAATAAAATTTAAATAAGAACTATCTCGAGAAGATATTATCAAATTTATCTCAAAACCTTCAGTACAAAATGGTTCGTAATCATAAACAACATAACTGTTATATTTACTTTTCCATTCTTTTCTTTCAATTTTACTATTATTTTCTTCGATTATATCTTCTAACCAAGGTAACACATTCTGGTCAATATTTTTCATTTCCAAACGATTGTATCTATTGCAATCATTACAACTATTTCCAATAAACATAATAATGTACTCCCTACAAATCTATATATATGAATTTTACAAATATCCACATGTAAAATAATCACCATAATGTACAAAAAATTATTAACTAAATTACTAATCTTAGAATATATACTTAATATATCGTTACAAGATATACAATTAAAAGCAATTATCAAAAACAAATTAACTTTATATAAGAAAGAACCAAAACGAGGAGATTTATGGTTGGATTCAATCCGATATTCGGATGTTACAGACCTGAGAATAATAGTTATGCAAACACGATAAGGACGTGGAGCAATATTAACTGCGGCTTAGCTTCAGGAGTTTCATTCTTGGAACAGAAAAACCAAGGGGTGAATACTTGGGATGCACTAACAAATCTATCGATAAATCTTGGCAATGGTATTATGCGTAATGAAGTTGCATATGAAATGCAACGATTTGGAAACCCCCTAGGGAATTATGTAAATTCTTTTGCCGGCTACGGAACACCTCAAGCTAATATAACAGGAACATTAGGACTAATGAGTTCATTCTCACCATGGATGACATTTAATTCTCCATTTTGCAGTTATATGATGGGACCAATGTCAATGGGACCTTATTGTGGAATGAATTCGGGACTTGGCTTCTGGTGCTAAGAAGCTATTTTTCATTACCCGATACTAAAACTGATATCACAGCAACAAATGTCCAAAACATAAATTGCAATTGTGGTCTGAAATATATTGTATCAACTAAACCATGGAACATTATAGACCATATCGCAATTATTGAAACAGATACAAATATAACTTTTTCAATATTATTAGAGTTCAAAATATATTTAACAGCATTTTGTGAAAGTGTGAATAAAAATCCAAGAAACGCAAGTAATGCAAAGATTCCACTTTCAACAGCAGTTTCCAGATAAATATTATAAGCACTTAGTGCATCAAAACCGGTTTTCATATATAAACCGTAAATTTCTCTGAAATTCTTATTACCAACTCCAATTCCTAATATCCAATTATCTTTAAACATTTCAATTGCAGAATGATAAACATTGAATCTGAAGGAATTAGAAGAATCATTACGCATCGCAAATATTGACAAAAATCTATGACGCAAAGCTCCAACAAACATCATTGCTGTAAAAAATACAAATATAACACTGCTTATAACTGACAAATATATTTTTTTATAAGCCTTCCAGAAAAATTTAGCCGAAAGAATAAATACACAACCAACTATTAGCATCATTGACAAATAAGCACCACGACAGCCGGTTTGCAAAATTGCATAAATAGATATCAACATAACAATCGCAGAAACACCTGCAGCCTTAATCATTTTTCGATTAAGAAAATAGAATACAGCACCAATTATTGAAGATAAACCTCCAACAAGATATCCGCCATATAAATTTGGATTTAAAGGCTTTAATGTACCATAAACTCTAGATAATATATCTTCAGGATTCAAACCTGATTTGTCCTGCCAAGTTGAAATCTCATCTAAATGTAAGAAACTTTGTAAAAATCCAACTACACTTTCACCACCGACACATAATGCCAAAGTACCCAATACTACAGGTATCATCTTTAAATTATTTTTTAAATATTGCACAACAGAAAAATAAAAGCCAAAATATACAAAAGTTTTGAAAAAACCTTTCAAGCTTAGTTCAAATAGTGTGGAGCCAAAAAGACTTACAATAACAAGCATAAAATATGCAACCAGCCAAACTTCAAAATTTTTAAACTCAACAGATTCATTAGGTTTAGTCAAAAGTTTCACAAAGGTCAAAAACATAGCAATCAATGCGAAAAAGCCAATTGAATCCGAACTCATAAAAGTTGAAGACAGAAAAGTTAACAAAATGAACGGCAAAATAAATTTGTCGATATTTTGTAAAAACAAACTGTTTTCATACAAATAACCAAATTTTGATTGTGAAAAATTAAATAATCTATTGAACATCATCTGTTGTATTCAAATCTTTGTTTATAACTTCATCGTCAGCAGCATCAACAATCTTAAGGTCAGATACTGAACCTGTGAATTTATAATCTGCACCCTCTAATGTAATAGGTAATCCTAATTTAATTTTGTTACCGCCAACTACAGCTCCATCCTTTGTTATTTTTGCAGTATCAGTAAGAGTTACAACAACATCATACAAATCAGGTTGAGCAACATCTTCAACAACAATAACAACTTTTTTAGAGTTTAAAGTCGGTAAAACAATTTTTCTTCTATCAGCTTTAACATCAACAATATCAAGATCTGAATATGGAACATTTCTTATACTAATAAAAGTTTTTTCACCTTTTCTTATAGGAATATTTTCGCCAGAGAAAGTAACACCTCTCATATAAACTTTGAAGACAATTTTTGAAGTTGCTTCAATTTGTTTATCAGCAGTTTGACGATAACCTTTGTATGTAAAGAACCCAACAAAAAGCGCAACTATAACAAAAGCAACAATAATAAAATCTACAACTTTAACTTTTTTTATAATATCTTTGAGTTTTTCCATATATAAATCTCCTTAAATTTTTAATTCTTGAGCAGCTTTAAGTAATTCATCAACAGTAGTTGTTGCACAACCAAATTGTCTAACAACAATACTTGCTGCAAGATTACCGATTACAGCAGAATACACAGGATCAATTCCTGCAGCCAAAGCTAATGAATAAACAGCTGTAACAGTATCACCGGCACCGGTAACATCAAAAACTTCGGATTTATTAAATACAGGAATTTTTGTATAATCTTCATTTGGTTTGGCAACAAACATACCATCAGCACCACAAGTAATTAGAATTGCTTTGGCATTTGTTTCTGCAAGAAGCTTGCTTCCTGCACGTTTCAAATCTTCATCATTCTGAATCTCAAAACCTACAGACTTTTCAGTATCTGGTAGATTTGGAGTCATTGATGTAATATTTTTATAAGAGCTTAAATCTCTTTGAGCATCAACAACAACAACTTTTCCTAATTTATTCGCAAGATTTGTTGTAAATTCGATAATTCTATCTGTCAAAGAACCAATATGATAATTTGATAAAATCACCGCATCATAATCTGGTAAAACTTTCTCAATGTTTTTAATAATTTTTTCTTCAGTTTCTGCAGATATAGGACCCTTTGATTGTCTATCTACACGAACTATCTGCTGAGTAATAGAAGTAGTTATAGATCCTGAAATTCTAGTTTTCACAATAGTTTTTCTTGTTTTATCCTGAACAATTTTTGAACAATCAATATTAGCCTTATCAAATGTATCAAAAAGCAACTCAGAATAATAATCATCACCAGCAACGCCAATAACACCAACTTTACCGTTATTCAAAGTCGATACGTTATGAGCAGCATTTGAGGCTCCACCAAGAATTAATTTAGTCTTTGTATGTTGCAAAATCAAAACAGGAGCCTCACGAGAAATTCTTTCCGCGTCGCCATAAATCATTTCATCCAAGGCCAAATCCCCTACAATTAGGACTTTTGGTTCAGAAATCCGTTTAATAAAAGAAATAAGTTTATCTTTATCTATATCCATAATACCAACTCTCATAAATATTTATACTAAGATTTTACCACAAACAAAATTTTTGACCTTACACAAATATTCAAAGCTTTAAAGTTCAAACCACGAGATTTAAGCAAAAAAAAAAGACCTTGTTATTATTATCAAGGCCTATCCGTTTAAATAAGAAGAGAGAGCTTTATATATTTATATAAAGTATACTGAATCAAAAAAATTGCTAAATTTGCATCAAGATATTTACATAACTTTACAAATACAAAAAGACACCCGTAAAACGAGTGTCTTCCTGAGATTTAAATATTAAAATTAAACTAATTCAGCAACTTTAACTGCATTTTTGTTAGCAATTTCAACTAAAGATGAAATTGTAGCAACCATAGAAAGTTCTGAAGATAATTTATTGATGCAAGAACCGCAACCAATAGCAGATGCACCGGCAGCATAAGCAAATGGAGCAGTTGTAGGGTTAATACCAGTAGCTGTCATAATAGGCATTTCAACATTTCTCACAAGTTCAATTGTATTAGAAATTGTTAATTCTGCTCTATCCATCAAAGCTCTTGCACCTGTTAATTCAACTTCTGCAGAGTAATGACCTTCAGTTTGAATCAAATCAATACCCATAGCTTCTAACTTAGAAGCTAATTCAATTTGATCAGAAATTGAGATTTCACCAGGGATTGTAACTGAGAAGAAAACTTCTTTATCCGCCAATAAAGCTTTTGTTTCTTCAACTAAAGATAAAACTTCAGCCGCAGAGAAAGAAGTACCTTTTTTGTAAAGAACATCAAAGTTACCAAGTTCAATTGCATCAGCACCAAGTTCAACAGCTCTAGCTAATTCAGCTGGAACAATTGAAGATACGAATAAAGGCATATCTGTCATTGAACGAACTTCTCTAACAATATCTTCTCTAGCTGAAATATCAACAGCACTTGCGTGAGCTTTTTCAGCAGAAGATACAACTTTTTTAATATTTTCAATATCAAAGTTATCAATACCAGCAATAACTTTTACTGCACGTTTTTCTTCTAAATGTTGTTTGAATAAATCAATTCTTGCCATAATTTTCTCCTTAATTCATTTTACGGACTTAACGTCTTCTGAATTATACATTAAAATTTTAATATTTTCAAGAACCCACCCGAAAACATCAATAAGGAGAATACCTTTTTCAGAGAATCAAAAAAATAATTTAGAAAAATAAAGAGGTTGATATGAAAAAAAACTTAATTTTGATATGTACCATTTTAGTCCTAGGAAGCGGATACACCGCAGCCCAGCCTAATTATGCACCGGACGAACAAGTTAATATCAGCGTATATGAAAAAATAAGTCCGGCAATTGTTGCAATAGATGCACAAGTTCCCGACGGAGTATCTGCAGGAACCGGATGTATTGTAACTTCAGACGGACTAATTCTGACAGGTTCACACGTAGTCGAAAAAGCCACAGGAATAGAAGTTACAACAAACAACGGACAAACCTACAAAGCAAAATTTGTTGCGCAAATGGGTAAAAATAAAGATTTAGCTTTAATAAAAATAGAACCTAAAAAACCATTACAAGTAGTGTCTTTTGGAGATTCCGAAGAAGTAAAAGTAGGGCAAAAAGTACTAACCATCGGAAACCCGTTCGGATTTTCAAATACATTGACTCAAGGTATCATTTCCAGAATAGATTATGTAAAAAACAGATTTCAAACAGATGCGGCTATAAACCCAGGATGTTCAGGCGGGCCTTTACTTAATTCGACAGGAGAAGTTATAGGAATAAGTCAGTCAATCTATAATCCTGACCACAACATCTCAAACATAGGTATAGGGTTTGCAATCCCGTCAAATGAAGCTATTAAATTCATTGCAACCGTAGACAAAACAAAAATCGGACAAAATAAAAAGTAACATAGTTTCCCGACTTCCCACTTTTATGTTATATTGTAAAAGAATAAGGAATCGGGAACTTTGATTAAATTTTTAGGTGCTTGTGTTCAAAACTTAATAGAATGTGTAAAGTACGTATTTAGCGGGAATGTTAGATTTCGAACAATTGTATCGCAAGCTGCCGCGATAAGTTATGATTCACTTCCGATTTCGCTGGTTATTGCGTTTATATCAGCAGCAGTTATCGCAATACAAGTTTCAAAAGAATTTCTTATGACAGGTGCAGAAGCCTATATTGGCGGAACCATTGCTGTTGTTATGATAAGAGAAATAGCTCCGGGATTTGTTGCTCTTGCTATAGGAGCAAGAGCAGGTACTGCAATATCTGCAGAAATTGCAAATATGCAAGTAACCTCACAAGTTGATGCGATAAAAACGTTAAAAATAAATCCTGTCGGATATTATTTCGCTCCAAGAATATTAGCTTCTGCAATAACCGTACCAATGGTTGTGCTTATTGCAGAATTCATTGGAATTCTGGGTGGAATGTTCGTGTCTTATGAAACTATCAGCCTTAACCCTGCAAGATATATGACTTCTGCTTGGGCATGGATGGAAACAAAAGATATTTATATAAGTCTTTTAAAAGCATGTATATTTGGAGCTTTAATAGCACTTGTATGCGCAACTAAAGGTTACCAAACAAAAGGCGGAGCTAAAGAAGTTGGGACTGCCACAACTCAAGCCGCAATTCTTTCTACCATTTATATGCTTATAGCAGACTTTTTAATAAACCTTCTCTTCTATATTGCTTAATTATGTTTGTTGTATAATAACAGCATTGATAGAAAGGACTGTTTTATGAATGAAATTATCGTATCAGGGATGAGACCAACAGGGAAATTACATTTGGGACATTATCTTGGAGTTATTCAAAATTGGGTAAATCTTCAAGATAAATATGATTGTTATTTCTTTGCTGCTGATTGGCATGCCCTAACGACTAAATATGATAAAACAGATGAACTTAGACAAAACACTTTAGATGTTGTAATGGACTGGTTGGCTTGCGGTATTGACCCCGAGAAATCAGTAATCTATGTTCAATCTTTAGTTCCTGAAATCGCAGAATTAAATATATATTTAAGTATGATAACTCCTCAAAACTGGGTAGAGAGAGATCCAACCTTAAAAGATATGGCTAAAATATTAAAGACTAAAGAAGGTCAAGGTTCTCAAGTCAATTATGGACTAATGGGTTATCCCGTATTGATGAGTGCAGATATAATGATGTTTAATGCAGACTGCGTTCCTGTCGGCATTGACCAAGTTGCTCATATTGAAATTACAAGAGATATTGCAAGAAGATTCAACAACCTTTATGGCGAAGAATTCTTCCACGAAGCAAAACCGTTATTGAATCATTGTTCTCTAATATGCGGACTTGACGGTAATAAAATGGGTAAATCATTTAATAATGATATTAAAATATCAGATACTGCCGAAGCGACTTCTAAAAAAATTATGAGTGCAATAACAGATCGTTCAAGACTTAGAAAAGATGATCCAGGACATCCTGATGATTGTGAAGTAGCGTTCAAATATTGGACAATATTTGGAGATGAAGATGAAGTTTCGACAGTAAGATGTGAATGCGAAAAAGGTTTAAGAGGTTGCGCTCAATGCAAACGCCAGCTTGGCGATAAAATCAATGAAAAACTTTCTGAAATTAGAGAACGTCGTAAATATTACGAAGAAAATCCACAATTGGTTGAAAAAATAATCGCAGAAGGTTCAGCAAAAGCTAGGGTAAGAGCGCAACAAGTACTGGCTGATGTAAGACGATTAGTAAAAATGTATTAATTTGTCCATGCCGGAAATATTTTGTATAATACTAAGATTGAAAGAGGTAAAATATGAATACAGTAACAGTTGTAGGTAGAGTTGGAAGAGATGCTTCTGAAAACTTCAATGCCTATGATTCAGGAAAAACTAAAGCTTCATTTTCTGTAGCCGTTAACAGATGGGATACTAAAACAAAATCAGAAGTTACTGATTGGTTTAATATTGAAGTTTGGGGAAATCAAGCTGAATTTGCTGCTGAATACGTAAAAAAAGGTAGACTTGTTGCAATTGATGGTAGAATTGCAAACAGAAGATGGGTTGATAAAATGACAAACAATGAAAGAGAATCTTTCTATGTTGTTGCAAATACTATCAGACTATTAGGTTCAAAAAGAGACGCTGAAACAGAAGTTACATTATGATAATAAATTCTAATATTGTTGGTATTATTGCAGATGATTTAACAGGTGCAAATGATACAGCGCTTCAGTTTAAATTAAATGGCGCAGATACTAACATCCTTTTGAATAAAAATATACAAAAAGCCCAAACCGGGATACCTCAGGCTTGGGCTATATCTACAGAATCAAGAAATGTTTCACCTCAAGAAGCATTTGAAAAAGTGCAAGATGCTACTTACCTTTTTACAAAAGAGATATCTCCAGATTTCTATTATAAGAAAATTGATTCCACTATTCGCGGCAATATTGCAGTAGAAGTGATGTCATTATTAGAGGTTCTAAGCTGGGATGCAGCAATAATTATGCCTGCATTCCCTCAAGAAGGTAGAATTACTGTTGGAGGGTATCATTTATTAAAAGGAATTCCGATTGAAAGAACTGAAATGGCTAGAGATCCGCACTCTCCAATAACAGAATCTCATCTTCCGACTTTAATAAAACAACAATTAGGAACTAATTTGAAAGATATTGTTGATGTTATCGATTTAAAAACAATATTAGATGGTGCAGGTCCTATATTGATGCATTTAAACACTTTGATATCTCAAGGCAAAAAAATTATCATTGCAGATTCAGCATCAACAACTGATTTAGAACAAATAGTATTAGCAATGCAAAAATCAAATTACCAAATATTACCAGTTGGAACGGCAGCAGCAGCAAAAGTTCTAAGCAATGTTTGGTTCCCGCCTAGTGACGAAGAAGAAATTCTGCCTATAAAGTTGCCAAAACTGCCTAAATTAGTTATTTCTGGAAGTGCAACTCAAATTACTGCCAATCAGATAGATAAATTAGAACAATGTGAAGAATTTGAAGAAAATTGTTTAATCATTGAACTTAATTTAAACAATATATTGGCAGGAGTTGATGATAATCTTGTTAACAGAATTGTTTCTAATCTTGGAAATGACAATATTGTACTAGTTCACACTTCAAAACTTATCAAAAATTTTGACGGGTTTGCAGATGACACCGTGAACGCAGATTTAACAAAAGCCGGATTAGCAAGTGTTATTACAGATTTCTTAGCAGAATTAACAAAGAGAGTTTTAGAAAAGAAAAAATCAATCTTGATAACTCTTGGCGGAGAAACATCTTATAAATGTTGTAATGCAATTGATGCAAATCAGTTAAAACTAATTGATGAAGTTCTTCCGGCAATTGCTCTCAGCAGAAACGTTAATTCCGATCAATGGATTGTTACCAAATCAGGAAATCTTGGCGGTGTTAATACGCTTATTGAAATTTTGAAATATTTTAACAAACACGAAGAATAAACAATATGAATAAAATTGCAATAACAACCGGAGATCCCAACGGAATTGGAGCTGAAATTACGATAAAAGCTCTTAATGAACTCAATCTGCCGAAAGATAAAATTCTAATTATTTCAAACAGTAAAGTTCTTGATTATTACGGAAATCTTAAGCTGGATTATGAAGTTGTTGAAATTCCATATGATACCGAAAATATAAAACCGGGGCAAATAACTCAAGAAGCCGGAGAATTTTCATTCCAATCTTTAAAAAAAGTTTGCGAAATAAAACCGCAAGCAATTGTTACGGCTCCGGTTGCCAAAAATGCGCTGCATTTAGCAAACCACCATTTTAACGGTCAAACAGAAATTCTGCAAAAATACTTAGCTCATAATAATCAACTTGCAGAAATGCTTTTTGTTGCAGGGAATTTTAGAGTTTTATTGCTAACCAGACATTGTGCATTAAAAGAGATTTCTCTAACTAAAGAAATCGTTATTGAAAAAATAAGAAACCTATCAGAAACCTTCAAAACAAATTTTGGAATTCTACACCCAAAATTTGCACTTTGTGGCTTCAATCCACATTCTGGCGAAGAAGGAATTCTGGGCAGAGAAGAAATCGATATTTTAATACCTGCAGTAAAAGCTTTGCAAGCCGAAGAAATAAACATAACAATGCCATTACCTGCAGACACATTATTTGTAAAAGCTGCAAAACATTACCTAAATAACGAGATTGACGATTATGATTGCTACATAGCAAACTATCATGATCAAGGACTTATTCCGATAAAAACAGTTGCAGGGGATAAAACAGTTAACACAACTATTGGTTTGGACATTCTCAGAACATCTCCAGGACACGGTACAGCATTTGATATTGCAGGAAAAAATATTGCAGACCCGACATCAATGATTGAAGCTATCAAATCAGTTTTATAAAACTAATTTATTGTACAGAATTTAGCAAACTCACAATATTTACAGCCTTCAGTATTACATTTATATAAAGTATCGCGCTGTATCGTTTCACAAGCATCTATAATTTTTTTGGTAGACTTTTCTTTCAGTTCAGAGTTAAATTCAATCACATGATTTCGCATATTTTTTAAATCAATATACACAAATGATAGCTTCTCATAAACATTTAAATACTTATCTAAAGATAACAAATAAACCATTGTTTGATAATCTGATTCAGGATTTTTTGGAATTGCACCGGTTTTATAATCTAAAATATAATAAGTATCATAATCATGCACTACAGCATCTAATCTTCCGCCAACCCAGTAATCACCTACTTTTACAGATAATGTAAACTCTGATTTGAAGCAATCTTTTTTGTAAAAAGGATTCTGTAACAAGATTTCCCAAATTTTTCTTTCTTCTTCAGTCAACGCGGTTTCTATACGTGAAATATTTACACCTTGAAGATAATAATTTGCAAGAGCATGAATCTTTTTACCTTTTTCAAATGGCAAAGAAGTTCTTGGAACATTTATTTTTTCTACATATTGATAAAAATATTTTCGAGGACAAGCTTCATAAGTTTTTAACATATTAGGAGAAAAATTATTCACTTACGACACCTCCTAAAAGCTCTTCAAAAATAACACTTGGTTCTAACTTTTGTTCTTTACCGAATCTGTTTTTTGTTTTAGAACTGGTTGAAATAAACAACTTATTTTTTGCGCGAGTAATCGCAACATATAATAACTTTAAATTCTCAGTAAGAATTTCTTGTTTTAATTCATATTCGGTTTTACGTTTGTAATTCGGATTCATATCTTTTATAGATTCAATAAATTCAGAGGATTTTAAATTTATTGAACCAATTGAAAGCGGCAAACTTTTTTCAGCCATTTCAGGAAGGAATACCAAATTAAACTCATCCCCTTTAGATTTATGCATTGTCATTATCTGAACTTTGCCCTGCAATGAAGTTTTATCCTCATCATCTTCTTCTGAAAAAAACTTAAAACCGCTCAAATTAGGTTTCTTTGCTAATTCAGCCAACCTATTGACTGCATATTCCAGAGAATTATTTTTTATACAAATGCGCCTTATTAAGGTTGAAATCAAGTAGATATTAGATTTTTCGATATCGCTTTTAAATAAATTAAAACCGGTTATAACCTTTACCGCCAATTCATTCGGAGCCAAATAGCATAAGGATACCCAATAATTTAAATCCCAATAAAATTGCTCAAGATGAATATTTTCAAGATTATCAGCATTCAATCTGATAAAAGGATTTTCATATTTCTTTATTTCGTTTCCTAATCCTCTTTGATACAAGCCTGATTCTGCAAGAATTTCATAGTTACTTCCCACTAATTCGTTATCAAAAGGATGCAAAATCATATTCAAAATCGCAAAAATAACTTTAAAAACAGTCTTTTGCTCCAAACATTGATTACGAGTTATAGCCTTTAATCCGCTATTTTCAATCAGATTCTGCCACGCTGCCACTTGATAATTATTTCTAAGCAATATTCCAACCGTATACTCAGGATTTTTTGCCAAAGTATTTTTTATAACTTTCAATATATAATTTTTTTCATCTATAGGAGAATCAAATATTTTTCCTAAAACTGCATTCTCACCTTGAGGATTTCGTCCTTCTACAGGCTGCATAAACATTTTATAGAAAGAATTTTGGCTATCAGATTTACTGCTATAAACTTCAACCAAACGATTTGCACATTGCCAAACATCTTTTGTACAACGCTGAGAGCAATTCATACTTACATTATTATTTTTGGTAATAAATATTCTAAACCCGTCAACATCAGCATTAGAAAACGTTGCTGTAATTGACTGATTAACATCACCACATCTTATTACATTCTTATGTTTCCCTGACAACAAGGCTATCAATTCTTGCTGAATTGCTGATGAATCTTGCGCTTCATCCTCAATAATATATTCACAAATTGCCTGATAATGAGCTAAAACATCAGGATTTTCTTTAAGAATTCTCACTGAACCGATAAGCATATCATCATAATCAATAAGATTAAACTCCCGCAAATTCTCTTGATAAGATTCAAAAAACGACTTAAACTTTTTAAGTTTATTATCCGTCAATAGAGTATCATTGAAAACTCCACCGCCCATTTTAAATACCGATACAGCCCTATCAAATTCTTCTGCAAGCTTAGGCTCAATTTTTAAACCTGAAGATATTTCTCGCAAAATCCTGCCTCTTTGAGAATCATCACAAATTTCAAAATCTCCGGACAAACCAAGTTTTTCAAAATTACCATTTTCTTTAAGAATTCTTAGAGCAAGCCCATGAATCGTACTAATATTCGGAAGTTTAGTTGAGTTTTTTCGAACATTTTTTATTCTTTCTCTAAAGTTTCTGGCAGCAGAATCCATATAGGTTAGGACAAAAATATGTTCAGGATTTATTTTTCTATCAAGTAATTTTAAAATAAGTGCTAAAAGAATTGTAGTTTTACCGGCACCAGGAACTGCAGAAATTCCCATGTATCCTTTTTCATAGTCCAAAACGGGTTTCTGATCCTCTCTCGGAATAATTTTAAAGGTCTTTTCCGAATTTTCAGAAATCACATCGTCAGAATTTACAATTATATAATTCTCTAAAGCCCCGTAATTCTCCACACCATTAGAATCAAACAGGCTGGAATAACAATATATAAAATCCAGTGCATTTAATGATAATTTGCGTAAAACTCTGGCATTTTTATCCTTGGATAACTCAATATTATCCTCAATAGTATAATCCTCTTTATACCAATCTTTTTGGAAAACCCAAGCATTATAAAGAGGACCTGTATCCGATTTTATCCACTCTGAACTTGAAATATCAAGCCAAAATTGATAACGAGTTTTAACATGATTATCAATAATTTTTTGAGGTGTAGAAATAACCAAATCGTTTGGTGCAATCTCCAATATAGAATAAGGATTTTCAGATATTATGGAGTTTTCTATCTGCAAAATTATATCAGCTTTTCTGGAATTAAATTCTTTGCCGAAAATATTTTCAAAATCAGTAATTTGCTTTAAGAAAAAATTAAATTTATTTATTTCTTGTTTGTTTAAGCTATCAAAAACAAACAATTGATTATAAATTTGAACAATTTGTTCTGATATTTTAGCAGTAGATTTTGATAAATTCTCAATCAAATCTAATAATTTTGAATATCTTAACGTATATTCTTCATCCTCAAACTCAAACGGTATTAGTTCTTTTTTTCGCTGGAATTCAGCCAAAACAGATTCGCAATACTTCAGCGGTATACGCAAAAATTCAGATAAAATAACCCTTATATCAAATTCAGAAAGGGATTTTTTCAATTCCGTATTCAATTTAAGGATTGTAATCGAAGCAAGAACAAGACGATTTTGTATCAATTTTTCACTTCCTGACAAATATAAAAGATTAATATTTGATTTGAAATTTTCTTTCAATGTAAACTTCAGCATATCATCTATCACCGGAGTGATTATAGAAATTTCGCAAGGCTTTACCCCATCTGCAAACAAAATGCCTATCTGTTTTGTAAGAGATTCAATCATTGCCGAACGCTTTGAAAAAGAATTATAACTAAAATTATTCAACACATTATATTCGTCATTATTTATATTTTTGAACAAATTTTCGGAATCTTTATATATTTTTGAAGCTTCCGAAATCTTTTCACTTTTTGAATTAAAAATCTTTTTAAATTTTTCAAAATTATTTTTATCCGCACTCAAATATCCACATCTTGAGGATCCAAAGGAATCAATTGCAATAAAAAAATCGTCAAGCTGTTTAGATAAAAACTCTATAAAATCAACACAAATAGGAGTACATTCATCTGCATCATCGACAATTAAATATTTTATATGTTTAAAATAATCTGTATTTTTATATACAAAATTAAACATTAAACACTGTCGTAAATAATCGAAATCTCTGAGTTCTAAAGTCTTTTTCAAAAGTTTTTTAATTGCTAATGAAGCTTCATCCGAAAAACCTTCTTTTAATATAGCAGCTCTTTTATCAATATCACTTTGAGATAAGTTATTTTGAATAATTAACGAATAACGTCGAAAAATCTGGTGGAGCAAAGACATTCTGGAATTATAACCCCGAAATTTAACATCTTTCAAAATATCTTTCAATAAAAACTGTGAAACTTCTAACCCTGCAAGATTTGGCAATATAACAGGATTATCAAAAATATTATGATCCTCCAGATACGCCCAATTATCCGAAATAGTATTATATACCAATGAAAAAAACGAATGAATTTGGAGTTTTTCAATACAATCCACTGTTAACAATTCAAGAACTTTATTTTGAAACGAACTTTTCATTGTAGAATTTTGAACTAAAACAAGAATAGATGAAGCCGAAACACCAGAATTTAGTAAATCTGCACACTTTCGAATCAATATTTCTGTTTTATTAGAAGCAACACTCCCATCAATAATCAATTTCAATACTCCTTCTAATGTATATTTTACCATAAAACAACATTAAAACTACTCTCTCAAAATGATTGTAAAACAATCAAATATGAACTATTATTTGAATATCGAAAAAGTGTTATAAGAACAATTAATCAAAGGAGAAAACCATGGCAACAAAAAAAGTTACTCTATCACAAGAAGCTCAAATCGGATTCGCAGCTGGAGAAATCTACAACTACTTAAACGAAAACGGAACAACTTCATTTGCTAAAATGAAAAAAGAATTAGACCTAAAAGGAAACTTTGCAGATTTAGGTTTAGGCTGGTTAGCTAGAGAAAACAAAGTTGAAATTTCACAAAAAGGACCTGCTGTAAAAGTTAGCCTTAGATAATAACCAATTTACACATTAAATATACATAAAAAAGATATTACAATTATGTAATATCTTTTTTGCTATTAGGCAATTTTGTTAAATAAAAATACTTTATAAAAGTATAGGGGATAATATAAAGGAAAAACATGTCACTAGTCTCTAAAATAGTCAGTGGAGCAAAGACGTTTTGGTATGGAGATATTGCAACAAAAACAATTAATCCATCAAAAGCTGAAAGACTCCTAAAATACAAAGGAATCGAAAAAGTACTCGGGAATCAAAGCGATATCGGAGTTACTACATTCAGGATAAAACCTGATATCTCTATGCCTATGAATGTTCATACTAGATATCTTACGAATCCTGCAATTGAAATTAAACCAAACCTGTTAAAAAATAAAAATCAATTTCAACAGGCAGAGTTGGGAAATATTGCGTTACGTCTGGCTGAAAAATATGAACAATCACTTCCCGGTGCAAAAAAAGAAATTCAAGATGTATTTGAAGGCTTTAATGTTTCTGTAAGAGCAAAAGGAGCAAACTCTGTATTCTCAAAACTTGAACGAGTTCTTATTAAAAAGAAACAATCAATAAAAACTGACGAAGAAGCAAGACAGATTATCCTGGATGCAATTGGCGGAAGAATACAACTTGCAGATGTTACACGAAAAGACGTTGTTGAGACATTAAATTCAATAAGAATAAACAAACAAGGATTATCTAATCGTGAGAAAAAACTAATCCTAAAACTATTCAACAACGAAAAAATAACAGAAAAAGAGTTAAATGCAATATCCGGTTATATTAAACCAATAAAAATAGCACTAGCTGAAAAGCAATCAGAACCGGTATTTGAAAAATTTATACTCGGAGGTCTAAAAGACGCACTGAATAGAAAAGTTACAACTTTAGAAGAATTAGAAAAAGTTGGCATCCGTAAAGATTTAATATCAAAATTAAAAACAGACCAAAATATTAAACCTCTCAAAATAGGAGAAGTCAATAATTATAAAGGTTTTGATGGAGTTTCTTATTTCTCTGACAGACAGATAAATGAATTTGAGAAATTACAACTCGCAACAAAAGAAAGATTTGATATAATAACCTGTTCGGAAAATATTGACTTGGCAAAATACGGATTGGAAGGATTATCAAAAAATGCAAAAGATGCAATTAAGCCATCAGGATATACTACCGCTCAAGTAAATGCAACACTGAAAGACGGTACATTTGCAGAAATACAAGTGCGCGGTTCTGGCCCCTTTGGAGAATACGAACATCTTAAATATGATTCTGTTTTAGGTAAAAATACACTAGGAGAAATCTACAAACCATATTCTCAAGCTGTAAAAAATCTTACTCCGGAAGAAATGACGCTATATGATGAATATATTAGTAAAACTTATGACTATTACAGGTTGAAAGAACTAAATATTCATATTCCGAAACCAGAATTGCCTTCGGGATTCAATCCAATTCTCTCCGAAGAATCTATGAAGAATTTATACAATATAAATAATCTTGATCAAAAAGAAAAATTGATTGGTTTTATACCACACGTAGAAACGCCGAATAAAATGTTCATGGGCTAGATTTATTGAGGTAAATATGATAAAATTTAACAATATCAATCTAAAAAAGGTAAATAATCTGAAAGGACAATTCTCGATGAGCATTGAGGATAATCTCACTGATATACTAAAAAAAGTTAAACAAAGAGCAGAATATGAAATATCTGACACCTGCTTTTACCGTCCGATAAACGAACATATTCAAACAAAAGATTCAAAAATTTTTGGACGCTCGATTGCTTTTACAATAACCCAAGATGAAACAGCTGCAAACAGGCATCTACTAGAAGTTTCAATATTACATCCGACGATGATGATTGAAATAAAAAGACCAATTGTTGTTGGCTCTAAAGATGATATTGTAAAACTTCTATCTCAGAAAAATACTGCACCAAACATACTTAAAGAAATTACTCAAATGAGTGAAAAACTTGCAAGTCAATAAAATATAATTAAGAAATAATTAAATTATTAAAAAAATCTTCTATTTTATATTATTATTATAATAGGAGATTTTTTATGAAATACAAAGATTACTATGAAACACTAGGCGTTAAAAGAGAAGCTACAGATGCAGAAATCAAATCCGCATATAGAAAATTAGCAAGAAAATTTCACCCTGACGTAAATAAAACAAAAGAAGCAGAAGAAAAATTCAAAGAAATAAATGAAGCCTATGAAGTTCTGGGCGACAAACAAAAGCGTCAAAGATATGA
>JAAVBM010000097.1 GCA_014803505.1 bacterium
AGAATTAGGTCAGATTGACGAAGCTTATTCAAAATTACAATCATTACCGGAAGATTTCAAATCTTCTCCTAGATATTATACACTTCAAGCTCAATATTGTTATTCAGCAAAAGAGTTTGATAAAGCTTTAGAATATATTGATGAATATAACAAATTGGCTCCAAATTCACCATTGACTTATCAAATGAGAGCTTTGGTTTATGATGAAAATGGAGATGAATTTAATGCTCATTTAAACTGGGGTAAATATAATATTTTAAGAAAAAATATTGATATTGCTATTAACGAATTATTGAATGCTGTTCAGATTAAAGATGATGATATTGAATTATTATTTTCTCTTGCCTCATTGTTAACTGATAATGGTGAAACTAACCATGCTGCAGAATATTATGAAAAAATTATTAAAATTGAACCAACAAATACAGAAGCGTTAAGAAAACTTGCGTCTTTCCGCGAAGGTATTGGTGATTATAAAGCTCAAGTTGGTTACCTTGAAAAAATTGTTGAAGCTTCACCGAAGGATCTTAATGGCTTGAAAGAGTTAGCAAAAGGTTATGAGCGAATCAAAGCTAATTCAAAGGCTATTGATATCTATAACAAATATTTGGAACTTGTTAAGGATCCGGTTGATTATAAAATGGCAAAAGATCGTTTAGATAAACTTAATAATCTAGGTTCATCTGATGCTGAAGAATCTGTAGGGTTGTTGGATAGAATTATGAGTTTATTTAATAAATAGTCCTTATTTATTAGGATCCGTTAACTTTTATCACATTTTTGAAAAAAGAAGTCTTTTGGACTTCTTTTTTTTGTATAATTATATTATGAATAGTTAAGGGGTAATATGAGTAGATTTGTTGGAATATTTGGGATAATTTTTATATTAGCGATAGCATATCTGTTATCAAATAATCGAAAGGCTATCAATTATAAAACTGTGGGTATGGGCTTTTTGTTACAAGTTTTATTAGCTATATTTATTTTTAAAGTTCCTTTGGGACAAAAATTGTTTATGGCTATAGGATTATTTATTCAAAAGCTTCTTGTGTTTGCAAAACAAGGTGGAGAGTTCGTTTTTGGCGGATTGATGAGCGCTAAATTTACCGAAATTTTTACAGCTTCAGGTTCAATTTTTGCTTTGCAATTAATATGTTCAATGGTCTTTATGATGATTCTTGTAAATTTATTATATTATTTTGGAATTATGCAAAGAGTTGTTGCCGTTCTTGGTAAAGGTATGAATAAGCTTTTAGATGTGAGTGGTGCTGAAGCGTTGTCAAATGTAGCAAGTTCTTTTGTTGGACAAATTGTTGCTCAAATTATGATTAAACCGTATTTAGCAAATCTTACTCGTTCAGAACTTTTGGCTTCAATGGCAGGAAGTATGGCTTGTATCTCAGGTTCAATTATGCCAATTTATATAGCAATGGGCATTCCTGCTGAATATATTCTTGCCTCATCTGTTATGGCAGCTCCCGGAGCTTTGGTTATTTCAAAAATAGTTTATCCTGAAACCGGAACTCCTGAAACAAGTAAAGACTTTAAACTTTCTGTGAGTAAGCGTCATAGAACACATGCTAATGTTTTTGATGCTATTTCTTCAGGTGCTTCAGAAGGTATGAAAGTTGCAATAAATGTTGTAGCCATGATTTTAGCTTTAGTAGCACTTGTTGCTATGATTGACTGGGTTCTTGCTGGTATCGGAACCTTGATTGTTAAATATTTACATTTTAATTTAACTGCTATCGGTATGGATTTGACTCAATTGTCGATGAAGATGATTTTAGGTAAGATATTTGCTTTATTTGCATTATTGATGGGTGTGCCATTGAAAGAAGCTACTGCAGTTGGTGGTTTGATGGGAACTAAGCTTGTATTAAATGAAATGGTTGCTTATCTTGATTTGACCAATCCTGCAATGCATTTATCGCCTAAATCTTTCTTGATTGCAAGCTTTGCATTATGTAGCTTTGGTAACTTCGGTTCAATAGCTATTTTACTTGGTGGTATAGGAGAATTGGCTCCAAATCAACGTAAGAACTTAGCAAGACTTGGGTTAAGAGCCTTGATTTGTGGTACTCTAACTTGTTATATGTCAGCGGCTATTGTGGGTATCTTATTTAAATAATCTGCGATAGTTAACATAAGTAACATTTTTTACATTTTACATTTTTTTGTATATAATTATCATATGGAGATTATTAGAGACCTTGTAGAAATTCCGAAATTATCTTTAGCGCTAGGCTTTTTCGATGGCATTCATATTGGTCATCAGGCTGTTATTAGCTGTGCTGTTGAAGCTGCGCGTGATTTCGGATGTAAGTCTGCAGTTGTTTCTTTTAAAGAACATCCTTATTGTTATTTTAAAGGCGAGTCTCCTAAATATATTTTAACTCTTGAAGAAAAGTACAAAATATTAGAAAGTCTTGGTGTTGATTATTTAATTGAATTGGATTTTGGTGATATTTGCCGAATGAATCCTACCCAATATCTTGAAGATGTTTTGATTAAATATTTTTCACCAACTGCAATTTCAACCGGTTTTAATCACCATTTTGGTGTTGATAAGTCTGGTAATGTTAAATTTTTATCTGATTATCAAGGTAAGTATGATTATATGTATTTTGCAACACCTCCGCAATCTATTTATGGGGATGTTATTAGCAGTACAGCAATTCGACAAAATATTAAATCAGGTTTGATATTTATGGCGAATACTATGCTAGGCAGAAAATTTACAGTATCAGGAACTGTTGTAAAAGGTAAAGAAATGGGTGCTACTATTGGGTATCCTACAGCCAATATAATTTATCCTGTTGATATTATAGAACCTCCTTACGGAGTTTATGATGTCGATGTTGAGCTTGGTGATGGAAAAATTTACAGAGGTTTGGCTAATTTCGGATTTGCTCCTACGGTTTCAGATTCAGGTGCTCTAGTGCTAGAAACATATATTTTGAATTTTAGAGGCAATTTGTATGGTAAAGAGATAAAAGTGTCATTTAATAAAATGATTAGACCAGAAATTAAATTTGCTAGTATGGATGAACTTAAAACTCAAATAGATATTGATGTTCAATCTTTATAATATTTAAAGATGAGATTAAAATTTTTATAATAAAAAAAGAGCTAATGTTGAACATTAGCTCTTTTTTGTATATGAATTCTATTACAATTCAATGTTGTTAGCAAGAATATCCATTTCTTCAGCTGAACCATAAGCAGAATGGCAACCACAGTCAACATAGATAACTTCGCCTGTAGTACCTGTTGATAAGTCAGAAGCAAGATATAAACCAGCTTTACCAACTTCTTCTAAAGCAACATTTCTGCCAAGAGGTGATCTTGCAACAGCAGCTTTTAACATTTTTGAGAAACCGCTGATACCCATTGAAGCAAGAGTTTTTACAGGTCCTGCAGAGATACAGTTTACACGAACACCTTTTTTACCAAGATCAACAGCCAAGAATCTCATTGTAGATTCTAATGCAGCTTTAGCAACGCCCATTACGTTATAGCTTGGTACAGAAAGAATAGAACCAAGATAAGTAAGTGCGAAAATTGATCCACCTTCATTCATGATACGTTCAGCGTGACGGCAAATTGTTACAAGAGAGTAAGCGCTTACGCCAAGAGCTGTATCCCATCCGTCTTTTGAAGTTTCAATAAATCTACCCATCAAGTCTTCTTTTTTAGCGAAAGCAACTGCGTGAACTACGAAATCGATTTTTCCGTAAACTTTTTCGCATTCTTCAAATACAGCTTTAACTTCATCTTCTTTAGTAACATCGCAACTCATGATGATTTTAGCATCCATGCTTTCAGCAATAGGTTTAACCCTTTTTTCCATAGCTTCACCAGCATATGTAAATGCAATATCTGCACCAGCGTCGTGAAGTTGTTTTGCGATACCATAAGCGATACCGTGAGTGTTTGATACACCAAAGATTACACCTTTTTTACCCTTCATTAAATCCATATTAAAGTCTCCCTAATTTTCATAAAGTAGTCTACTTTGTCATTTTATCAAAAATATTGTTATAAAGCAAATTTTGAAGATTTTTATTAAGTGTAAACAATTGTAAACAAATCTCAAAGCGCTGAAATCACACAATTTCAAAAGTTTTTATATATATAAGAGAGTTTTAATTTGGAGAGCTTATACAGTGAGCATTAACAACGTTAATCAAAATACCGATATACAAAAGCTTCTCAAGTTGATGAAAAGCAACAAGGGAGCTAATGTTGCTGCATCTAAAAAAGTTCCTACTCATATGACAATGAATGGTTCTATTTTTAATGCAAATGCTAATACTGTAAGTTCTTTCAATGGTCAAAATGCAGGTGTACAATCAAGAAATGTAAAAGGTAACAATACAGCTGCTAATATTTTATCTGCAAATACAGCTAAAGCAGTATCAAATGTTTCAAATACTTCTGAAACTTCATCTACACAAAAAGCATCTAATCATTTTGCAAACACTCGTTCAAATGATAATGATGGTCATATTGATATCAGCGGATATGATTTCGATAACTTAACTGGTGTTGCGGATGGTGATTTAGCTCAATTAAAAGATGAATTAACTGAATTAAAAGATCAAGACGTACCAGCTTTCTTAACTGCTGGAATCGATAAAAAATTAGCAAAAGTAAAAGCTGAAATGCAAAAAAGAGCTTCTGGTGTTGAAGGTTCTGAATCTAATGATGAAACTAAAGAATCAAAAGAAGCTAAAAAAGAAGAAGAAGTGTCAACTGCAAATGGTCAATCTGTTGCAAATGAATCAAAAGGAAGTGCAAAAGAATCAAAAACTGCTACAGCACAAGCTGAACGTGGAACTTCTGAAATGAAGGATTCTAAAAATGAAATGAAGTCTTTAGACAAAAAGATGAAAAAAGACGAAAAGAACTTCCAAAAACAAATGAAAACTGAGCAAAAAGCTATCGATAAAAATCAAAAGTTGATGGCTAAGCAAATGGAAGAAATTGAAAAACAAAATCAAGAACAAGCTTCTATCAATGCAGAAATTGAAAACTTGAATACTGTTGTATCATCAACTTCTACTTCAGCATCAGCAAGAGAAGATGCTCAAGCTCAAATTCAAGCTAAAACAGCTAAAGTTGCAACAACTCAAGCTGCAATTGGCAAAGGTACAGCTGCAGTTAAAAAAGTTCAAGTTTCAACAAATAAAAAAGTAAGAATTTTACAAAGAACAGCAAAAAGATATAACACTGTATCAAAACAAAATGTTAAAAATATACAACAACATCAATCTTCAGCAGATAAAGTGATGAAAGTTGCAGAAAAAGCTGATGAAATTGCTGGATATACTCAATTGGCTGGTCAAACTACTCAATATCTTGGAAAAGGTATTTTCTTAGCAGGTCAAGCAATTGCTGCTACTGCATGGGGATTCGCAGCAGGAACAGCAATGATGAATGCTGGCGGAGTTATTGAAAAAGTTGGTACAACAGTAGAACTTGTTGGACAATATGGAAAATGTGCAGCTAACGTTACTAAAACTGCAGTATACGCAGCTCAAGGAAATATTGCAGGAGCTTTAACTTCAGCTGGTGCAGCTGTTATGTCAGGCGCTTCAGCAGTTAAAGGAACTCAAGAACTTGGTCAAAAATTTAGCGATATTTCAGACAAAGTTTCTAATGGTATAGAACAAGCAGAACAAAAAGCTGCTGAAAGAGCTGCAGCACAAGCTGGTCAATCTATTCCAGCAGGCACTCCGGAAGTTCCAGCAGGCACACCAGAAGTTCCAGCAGGCACACCAGAAGTTCCAGCAGGTACACCAGAGGTTCCAGCAGGTACACCAGAAGTTCCAGCAGGTACACCAGAAGTTCCGGCAGACACTCCAGAAGTTCCAGCAGGCACTCCAGAAGCTCCAGCAGGCACTCCAGAAGCTCCAGCAGGTACCTCAGATGCTCCAGTAGATGGAACTAAACCTGAAATTAAAGATGGTAAAGGTTCAACTCCAAAATCAAAAGGTATGTCAGACAAAGCATTTAATGACGTAATGAAATATGGATCTTATCTTCAATCTGCAGGTGCTATGCTTGGTAACTTACAACAACAAAAAGGACAATCAAGCGCAGTAAATACTAGAGTTCCTGTAAGAACTCAAAAAGCTAGAAGAAGAAAAGTTGCATAGTTTACAATTTACTATAAATTTTTCAGATATAACCCACCTATTTAATTAGGTGGGGTTTTTTTATTTTGGAGTGTTGAATAATATAAATTCTATTAGAGGTTATCAATATTGATGTTCAATATTGGTACTTGTTATAGATAAATTGGAGCAAATATTTTTATATGACCATATTTCATTTTTGAATCTTCGCCCATTGTGTAAACCTTAGCATATTGTGCAAACCTTCTCCCTCCGTGTGTAAATCTTAGCATATTGTGCAAACCTTCTCCCTCCGTGTGTAAATCTTAGCATATTGTGCAAACCTTCTCCCTCCGTGTGTAAATATTAGCATATTGTGCAAACCTTCTCCCTCTGTCTAAACCTTTGTCTACCATCTAAACCTTTGTCTACCATCTAAACCTTTGTCTACCATCTAAACCATAGTCTACTGTTCTAACTCTTAATCCTCTCCGTTGTAAGCTTTTTGTGTTGCTTATTGACACTATATTCAGTCTGTGTTTGTTTAAAGATATGATTTTCCTGTGTTAAGTTGACAATTATTTATATAAATCTATAGTATTACACCTTTGCCATCTCTGAGTTTAATATCATTATGCATTTTGATTGTATGTTGTGTTTGCGTGCTTTCGTATTAAAAAAGACCTCAAATCTTTCGATCTGAGGTCTTTGATGTCTTCTTTTACTAGTTGTTATATGAGATGTTCATTGCGTCTTCTAATAATATATTTAAGTATAGAAGTTTGTTTGCTGTCGCTTTGTCAAGATTTACGAACATTGTACCTGCTCTGTTTGTATTTGCTGTTACGACTTTCACATCTGCTTTGATATCTAAGTCTCCGTATGTTAAGTGTACCGGAATTACATCTCCAACTTTTAAGTTGTTATTATGTTTTACTGCGATACCGCCTCTAGAAACATCTATTAGTCCATCTATGCCATTTGCTGCTCGTTCTAACATAACAGGGTTTTTAGTATCTGCTACATTGAATCTCATATATTGACGTTTATCAATTGTATCAATGTTTTCTTCGATTGGTTTTTTGTAGGTGATACTTCCATCTTGAGCTTTAATTTCAGGTTGAGGCTCTGGATCAGGTTGAGGTTCTGGATCTGGTTCCGGATCCGGTTGTGGATCTGGGTCTGGATCAGGAGTCTTATCTTCATCCGGAATTTCAAGTGGTGTTGCATCTACAATGTCATCATCTGGGTCAACATCTGAAGGTACTCCGTCGAATACGCCATCTCCATCGCCTTCTGGATAGTAGTAGTTTCTTTCGTGTTCGTCACGTCCGATTCCTGTTACATCATCCGGTCTTACTGCGTGACCTGTAGGGATTTCACTTGCGCCGATAACTTTGTTTGTTGAGTTGTCTCTTTCTTTAGAGAAACCATCTTTATTGAATCTTGCAACGATTCCGTTTGCGTATACGTTATCTGCTGTGATATCTAATGTACCGTTATCTAATACTGCGTTTGTGATACGTACTGTAGAGTTTGCGTCACCTCTGTATCCGTCACGGTCAATACCTTCAGGTCTTGTAAATTCGTTGATATCTAAAGCTTTAACAATTACATGGTTAGGAAGAACTTCATCTCTGTAATCTTCACCCATATAACCGCCGTCTTTTTGACCTTGGTTGCGTGGTCCGAAGTAATCGTTTGGTGTGATAGAATCGTCAACTACGTGACCTAAATTATCGATTGTTAAGTTTGTACCTCTAGTGATAATTGTCATATCACCTTCAGCTGTAATGTTTTTAATGTGAGTATTGCCGCTGAATTCAACTTCTAAATCGCCTTCTCTTGCAATCATATTGCAAACTTCATTTGTTGCGTATTTGTCATCTAAAGCCTTCATATAGATGTTTTCGTTAGCTAATACATCCATGCTGTATTCAGGAGCTTTTGTTTGGTTGAATGTTAAGGCGTTACCTTTTTCACCAACACTGCCGTTAGCAATTAAGGAAATACCATAGCCTTCAACATTTGCTTTTGTTGGATCTGTTGATGCGTTAATCATGTTGTAACGTTTTCCATCAGCTTCACCAGTTGTGATATGGCTTAGATCATCAACTGTTAAAATTACTCTACCATCAGCTTTGATTGCATCTATATTCATATCAGAATCGATAGCTGCATAGTTAATAACTAAGTCATTTTGTTTTACAGCGTCTTTAGTAGTTGTAGCTGTCACTTTACCTTTGATATTACCGTTGATAGATTTAGTGAAATCTCTTGAACCGTTAGCCATTGGTCCGATTCCAGTGCAACCAGAACCTGTACAAGCTTCTTGTTGTACTTCTTCTCCGATAGTACCATCAGTTACGTTCATATTTAAATCGCCACCAGCGTTTAATAATGTTTTGATAACGCCATAGTTAAGAATACTTCCGTTTTTAACTTTGATATCAATATTATTTTCAGCTGTAATATAATTGTTGTTATCTGTATCATCACCGATAACTACATTACCGTTTTTGCTATCAATATTAACATTTTTCTTAGCATTTACTAGACCTTTAACATTAATTCCGCCTTTGGAAGTGTTGTTAATATTGATATTGTTGTTACCATTAACTCTTCCTGTTGAAGCTAAATTGATACCTTTAGCGCCAGTGTTAGTCATTGTTAAGTCACCGTTAGAGAAAACTGTTCCATTAACATTTAATCCTTCAGCACCGTTATTGGTAATATCAGTAGTAGTACCTTCATTGTTAACTTTAGCACCTTCTTTAACTAATAGCTGTCCATTTTGGTTAAGCATAGTTAATTTACCATTTTTATTAGTAATAGTGCTGTTAACTAGGAAATTGTCACCTTCGTTAGTTAAAGTTGCATCACCTGTGTTATCGAAAGTTCCGTTAACAGTTAAGTTACCTTTAGTATTAATAACATTAGCAGTACCAGCGTTAGTAACAGTTCCGTTAATGTTCATGCCGGCAGTACCGTTATTAACCATTTTTAAGCCTTGAGAAGTAACAGAACCATTGATGTTGAGTCCGTCATTACCGTCGTTAGTAATATCAGTTTGACCTTGGTTAGTAACTTGAGCACCTTCTTTAACTAATAATTGACCATTTTTATTAACAAGAGTTAATTTACCATTTTTATTAGAAATTTTATTGTTAACTAGGAAATTGTCACCTTCGTTAGTTAAAGTAGCAGCACCAGTGTTATCGAAAGTACCGTTAACTGTTAGGTTACCTGCAGTGTTAAGAACTTCAGCTGTTCCGTTACCAACGATAGAACCATCAATTCTCATACCAGCTGCGCCGTGGTTTGTCATTTTTAAATCTTTAGTTTCAATTTTTGCATTTTCTTCAACATTGAAACCTTCAGGTCCTTTATTTGTCATATCAAGAACACCATTTTTGTTTGTGATTTTTCCTGATACGTTCAATTCAGTACCATTATTTAAGAAAGTAGCATTACCATCGTTGATGAATGAACCACCAACAGTTAAGCGACCTGCATTGTTTGTAACGCTTGCAGCGCCTGTGTTGTTCATTGTTCCATCGATGTGTAAACCATCTCTACCATTGTTAGTCATAACAAGACCATTTGATGTTACAACTGCGCCGTTTTTAACATTCAAACCAGCATCACCATCGTTAGTGATAGTTGCTGTACCACCAATATTAACGTTGTTAGATGAAATATTTAAGCCATCAATACCTTCAGCAGTGTTGGTAATTTCTGCATCACCGGTAGTTTTGAATGTACCTGTAATATTTAATCCGCCTGTTGTGTTTTCATAAGTTACAACATCTGCAGTGTGACCGTTGATAACTGTAGCATTACCTTTGTGATCAACTGTTCCAGAAATAAGTAAACCTTGAGTACCAGTGTTTCTGATATCTAAAGTACCTTCTGTTTCGATGTTACCGCTAATAGTCAAACCATTTTCAACATCTACATCAGAATAAACTTTATAAGGTGAATTCCAGATTCTTGTTGTACCATTATTTTTTACTGTACCTGAAATGTTAAGATTACCTTTGTTATTGTGGATATCTACATTTCCTTTAGCGTTAGCTATTGTACCTGAAATATTGATTCCGTTGTCTCCGGTGTTGTTGATGTAAGTTCTGCTACCAGTTCCGGTTGCAAAGTTTTTTACATTACCTTTGATATCAACGCCAGTGTTAGATGTGATTGAAATTTCTCCTTTACCGGTGTTTTCAAAAGCATTACCTGAAGTCATGTTGTTTGTATTAACAAGTTGATTGAATAAATTTGTTGCTTCTTCTTGTGTTGTAAATGCTTGCATAGCATCAGTTTTTACACCGTTGATTATTGTTCCGGTTTCACCTAAATTGAATTGACCGCTTTTGATATCAACATTACCGGATGTAATAACTGTACCATTGATAGTTACTTCACCGTTACCACTGCCTCTATTTAGAATAGAAAGACTTTCTTCAGTTTGTACACGTTTTAATGATTCATAGTTGCTTTGTGTTGGAGTGTAAACTGATAAAGAGCCAACGTTAAGTACACCGGAAGCGCCAACAACCATTCCGTTTGGAGAAACGAAAATGGCTTTTCCATTGTAGAAACCGTTTTCTCTCATGGTATTTACAATACCATTGATGTTAATTTTGTTATCAACAAGGTTGATAAATGTTTCTATATCTACACCATTTAAGCTGTAGATTAAGTTTGCAATATCACCTTCTCCAAGGTTAAAGTTTTCATACCCTCTGAAACCAACATTGCCTGAAGTTTTCTCCGGATTGATGTTAAAAGTACCGCTATTACCGTTTCCATTTACACCAGTAACACCAGAAATGTTACTAGCTGCAAATACAGATAGGGTCATTGTTTGTTGAATCATAAACAAACCAGTTAACACGAATGCGAGTGTTCTTCTTTGGCGCTTTCTACTTTGTCTCGTCATGTTCTATCCTTTCATTTTTATATATAAGTAATCCTGTTTTATCTTTTTTATTCATTTTCATGCTTTTTGGCATGATATTCGAATAGTTATATATATATAAACGGTTTTTTTATTTCAAACTTAAGGGTATTGTTACATTTGTTTATAAAATTTTACAAATCTTAATTAAAACAAAAAGGCAGTTCTATAGTATTACTGCCTTTCTGTTTTGATATTGTTTTATTTGCGAGAGATGTTATTCACATCATCTAATATCATATTTAGATATAGTAGTTGGTTTGCAGTTGCTTGATCAAGGTTAACGAATTTTGCACCAGCTCTGCTTGTTGTTGACGTTACAATTTCTACATCAGCTTTAATATCTAAGCCGCCGTATGACATGTGTACTGGAACAATATCACCAACTTTTAGTTCATTGTTGTGAACTACTGAGATACCGCCTCTTGATACATCTAGTAGTGCTTGAACTCCATTCCCTGGCTCAAGTGCAACAGGATTTTTGTTATCTGCTACTTGATATCTCATGAATTGACGTTTATCAATAGAATCTACGTTATCATCAAGAATTTTTCTTTGAATGAATGTAATACTTCCATCTTCATCAGCATCAATGTCCGGATCAGTATCAGTATCAGTATCAGTATCTGTATCTGTATCTGTATCTGTATCTGTGTCAGTATCAGTGTCAGTATCAGTATCAGTATCAGTATCAGTATCAGTATCA
>JAAVBM010000098.1 GCA_014803505.1 bacterium
GCAAGGTTTGCTAATACATACAAAGAAATGTACAATCAAGGCCGAGGCTCAATATATCATATGCAAAATCTTGGATTAGAAATTCCTAGAGAGTTCAAAATTTCTGCCGGATATGCGTTAAGTAACAGATATAATGACTTGCTTGCTAACAGCGATGGTTTTGTTGATTGTTCAGTGATTCAGCAGATTTCTGATATCAATTTTGAATCCAGAAAGATGAATATTGAAATCGATAAAACTCCTTCTAATAAAAATTTTGCGAAAAAAATTATAACTAATTTAAATCGTTTGACTAAGAGTTTTGAAATACAGCAAGCAAATACTATTGTTGAATTGTTTGAAGTAATTGGTAAACTAGAACTTCAAATTGATATTTCCGAGGCTCAAAATATTTATTACAATAAAATATATCATCGAATTGGAGATATTATTGATAATAACGGTAAGGAACCTTCAGAAAAAGATATTGAATTTATCAAAATTTTGTTAACAATAGGTATACATTTGAATATTAATGTTGAGTTTTATAAAGTTAAGCTTGATAAATTAGAACTGTAATTAACATAACTTAATAAAAAAGCAAATTATTTCTATAAAAAGACTTTAATATAATAGGTAGAATAGGGGTAATTGTATTTATGCAGGTTACAGGACAAAATATTCAACAACAAAAAATGCCTCAAGTACAGTATAATTGTAATTATAACTGTGGAAATAATGCTGTCACGACTCCTCAACAGCCGGTTCAAGCTCCAGTGATGACACAAGCTCAATATGCTTATCCGCAGAATTATTATATTCCGCAGCAAATTCCTCAGGCTCAAAATTTGCAAGTTCCAGCATCAACTTCGGGAGTTAATATTCAAATATTTAATCCATCAGTAACTCCTGCAGGTGCTCAATCTCCAACTTATAATGTTAATGCACCTTGTTATCCGTCCAATTATTATACAAATCCAATTGGATGTCCTCAACAGCCGGAAACTTCTGTTCAAGGTATCGATTCAACAGAGAAAGCTACAACTGTTGAAACCTCTGAAACAAAAGAAAAAGAAGAAAAGAAAACTGAAAAGAAAAAAATTGTTCAATTAACTGATGATTATATAAAAAATCTTGAAAATTATTTGAATAGTCAAGAAGCCGAAATAAGATTAACTGCAGCAAAAGAAGTTTATGCAAGACTAGAGGAAGATTCTTCTAGAAAAGATGATAAAGCTTTGAATGCGTTGATTAATAAAATGCTTCAAGATCCGTCACAAGAAATCAGAATATTAGCTCTTTCTGCTCTTCAGGGTAGAATTGTTACCGGTGATGATTATACCGTAGGTGTTTTGACCAGAATGCAGCAAGATAAAGAACATTATGGTATGGATGCAATAGATGCCAGCCGAATTTTACTCCAAATGTCAGGTCAGCAAATAGAAAAAGATGTTCCTGTCTCTGAAAAGAAAGAAAAAGAAACTAAGACAGAAAAAAGTAATAAGTAGTAAGGTTTAATTATGCATATAGGTAGTAGTATTAAATCATTTATACAAAATCATGGCACCAAAATTATAACAAAAGGTGTTGGATTGACTGCTCTTGGAGCTGTTTGTTATGATGCTCACTATGTTGGTAAAATAACTTCAGATACTTATGCTAGTGAAAAAGATGCCGCATCCGTCGGGTATTATTTGAATAATTCATTATATTCAACCAATATGAGTAAGATTCAAGAAAATCTTAAAGATGCATCTTATGAGATGGAGCTGGATTGTGGTTGGAAACGATTTATTAATTCCGGAATTGGCTATATAAAAGGCTTTACATCAATGCTAATAAGCCATGTTGTACCTTTTGGGCTTGGTTTAGGTGCTTTATTAACTAAGGGGAAAGCTTCCAAAATCTGTGCCGGAGGTTTGGGTTTATATGCAGGTTATGAAATTCTTAAAAATTTCTTTGGCTGGGGAGCTCCAGGCGGATTATCTAAATAACATTACTTATTATTATCAATATATTTTTGGTATAAGTCTGGACGACGTTTTTTGGTCCGTTCCAGTTGTTGTTGGAAGCGAAATTCGTTGATTTCTTTATGATTGCCGTTCAATAATATTTCAGGAACTTTATAACCTCTAAAATCCCTAGGCTTTGTGTATTGTGGGTATTCTAATAATCCGTTAGTAAAACTATCTTCTTCAGCAGATTCAATTTTTCCTAAAGTCCCTTCAATTTTACGACTTACGGCATCTATTAAGCATAATGCAGGTAATTCTCCACCTGTTAACACAAAGTCTCCAATAGATATTTCTCTTGGTTGAATAATCTCGCGTATTCGTTCATCATAACCTTCATAATGGCCGCAAAGCATTATGATTTGATTATACTTAGCAAGTTCAATAACTAAATTTTCATTTAACGGTTCACCTTGAGGAGAAAGCATAACCGTTATTGAATTTTCTGCTTTTGTTATGCTGTCATATGCGTCAATATATGGTTGTGGTGCCAGTACCATTCCTGCCCCGCCTCCATAAGGCGTATCATCAACCTTTTTGTGTTTATCTAAGGTAAAATCTCTGGGATTTATTGTTTTAACATCAAAAATTCCTGATTCTCGAGCACGTTTCATAATGCTGACGTCGCAATAGTTTTGAATAATTTCTGGAAATAACGTTAAAACTTCAAATATCATTCCAAAAGCCCTTCAATGTTATTTATTATAATTTTTTTCTCTTTAATATTTACAATAGGAACAATTGCTTTTACAAATGGAATTAAACATATTTTTTTTGAATTTGTTTTAATTGATATTAAATCGCCAGCACCATTATTGGATACTCCAATAACAAACCCTAGCTTTTCATCGTTTTTTGCGTCAAAAACACTTAAGCCTACAAGCTCGTCGATTAAAAATTCATCTTCATCCAGATTTTCGCGTACAACATCTTCTTCTACAAATAACAAACAACCCTTATAAGATAAAATGTCATTTATAGAATCGATATTGTTAAACTTAACAATCAAAAAGTTTTTATTTTGGCGAATTGATGAAATTTCTAATTCTACATATTCATCATCTTTTTTGACAAAAACTGATTCTAAAGCTAAGAAAAAATCTTGCTGATTTTTAGAATAACCAACTTTTGCTTCGCCTTTAATACCATGGAAGTTTAGAATTTTTCCAACAGAAATATATTTTGCCATAACTATTCTTCCGAAGTTGCTTCAGTCTTTTTAGGTCTACCTCTTCTTTTTTTAGGAGCCTCTACCGGCGCATCCTCAGAAGTTGGTGTTTCTATATTTTCTTCTGCTTTTTTAGTTTTTGACGTTTTTTTAGGAGCTTCTACTTTTTGATTTTTGAATTCTTCAGGAGCATCAGGACGTTCTTGGTTCCAACGTTCCATACCCATTTGAGCTCTAACTAAACCAATACCTACGTGAACTCTCCATTCATCCATTTTAAGCTGAGCCGCAATAATTTTATGGCATCCAATTGGAGGTAACGGCAATAATGGTTCATATAACATTTTTATTGCATTTAATTGATCCGGTGTAATTGCAAGTTTACGTTTAGGGAATGGTAATTTTGGAAGCATCATTTTTTGACGAACAAGATTTATTCCAAAAAATACTTTTCTTGGTTCCAAACCAATTTTTTCACCAATAACTTCATGCGCATCCGGATTTGGAAGTGGCAGCATTAACTTGTATAGCAATTCAATTTGTTCTAACTGTTCTCTGCTTACAAGTAATTGTTTAGGCGCTTTGTTTCGATTATTCATCGGACGTCTGTTGTTAAATCTATTTTGACCTTGAGGTCTGCGTTGCTGGAAGCCACCCGGTCTATTATTGTTATAAGGTCTGTTATTATTGTAACCACCTTGTTGACGATTGTCTCTATTATAAGGTCTGTTGTTATTATAACCGCCTTGTTGACGATTGTCTCTGTTATAATTTTGGCGATTGTTATTATATCCGCCTTGACGGTTGTAATTATTGTTATAACCACCTTGCTGAGGTCTATTGTAAGATCTTTGTTGTGGTCTATAAGGTCTTTGATTATCATCGCCGCCACTAGAATAACTGCTATAAAATTGAGGTTTTTCTTCCTGAGAATATGGAGATTCCGTTTGCTGAGAAGCTGATGAACCTTCACTATCAGAAGAACCAACCATCATTTTTTTGTCCGGATATAAACAATCAGGGCATATAACTCTTTTAGGGTTTTTTGTTTCAAACTCACGACCGCACTTAATGCACTTGTTCACATACATAATAAAAGCCTCTTAATTGATAAAAAAATAACTTCATAATAAAAATAATCTAAGGTAATATCCTCTCAATAAAAATCGATTTCAAATAAAAATTTCAACTTTTATACATATTTTAACATAGAATTAAAATATTGGCAAGTCATGCCAATAACTATTTCTCAATCATAAATGTTACAGGTCCGTCATTGATTAGTGAAACCTCCATCATAGTACGGAATTTACCCGTTTTTACCGAAATATTAAGAGTTTTAAGCTGCTCAATGAAATATTCATATAATTTTTCTGCTACCTCTGGAGGTGCAGATTTATCAAAGCTGGGGCGAGTACCTTTTTTGCAATCTCCGCATAAAGTAAATTGAGATACTATAAGAATTTCTCCACCAATATCAATGAGAGAGTGATTCATTTTCTCATTATCATCTTCAAATATTCGTAGTTTTGCTATTTTATCGGCAAGTTTTTCGGCATTTAATTTTTCATCGCCTTTTTCAACTCCAAGAAAAACCAAGATACCTGCGCCAATTTCGGAATATAATTCTCCTGAAATTGAAACTGACGCTTTTTTTACTCTTTGTATAAGTGCTTTCATTTATTTAAACCTTACTAAAAATTTTTTCTTTTGTGATTTTTCTACCACAAGACTTATCTTCATCGCAGAATCCAAGACGTTCACATTTTGGTACTAAGTAGTCTTTTAGCCAAGGTTCTTCTTTAATAAGAGCATCACACATAGCTTTTACCATACAACGAATTTCGTATTGAGCTCTTGTGCAAAGTCTTAAATTAGCCAAATGAATCAATTCACGTAGGTTCAAACTTGTAACTAATGAACTTGCAGCTGCGTTAGGTAATATAAATCTTGCATCTTCTGCAGGTATTCCCGCTTCTACAAATTCTTGGTATTGTTCTGAAATTTGTTCCATAAAATTGATAAATTTTTCTTTTAATTCTGGATTTTTTTCTATAGTTGGAGGAATTATATAGTCAAATTGCCCTTTTTCTTTTACGTAACGTTGAGATTTTTGAGAGAAAGACATATGTCTATGTCTTACTAATTGGTGGGTACATGCTCTTGAAACATTTGAAATTGCAAAAGTTACTTGGATATGTTCAATTGTTGAGTAATGACCGGAGCCGACAACTCTTTTTATAAGTTTTAGCATTTTTTCTTCATCATCAGTACTTTCGTATATGTTAATCGGATAGTCTGCACTATAACATGTTCTGCAAGCTGTATAAATTGTTTTTAACATATTTTCCGGTTTAGAAATTAAATTAACTACCGGTTTATTATTATTTTCCATCCAAAACTCCTCATATAAAATATACTCTTATTCCATCATACTTATTTTTAATAAGCATGGCAATATTGTTATGTAATCTTATAAAAAAAGAGTCTCATTATGAGACTCTTTTTAATTCTTAATTTTGAAGTTTATGAACAACCAGAGTATCCGCAATTCAAACAAATAAAGCAACCTTCAGCCATTTGAATTTCTGTTCCACATTCCGGACATTTTACAGTTTTAACTTCTCCGGTTGGAGCATATTCTTCTACTAATTCTCTCTTTTCTTCAACGGTAGGCTCTGTTTCAACTGGCTTCATTTCTACTGTTTTTTCAGTCTTTTTAGCTTCTAAATTCATTGGTTGGAACTGTCTTGAATTATTTCTATAAACAGTAATACCTTTCAAATTATTTTTATAAGCTAAAATGTAAGCTTCTTGAATATCTTCACGAGTTGCAGATTCTACAAAGTTTACTGTTTTAGAAACAGCGTTATCTGTGTGAAGTTGGAATGCTGCTTGCATTTTTACGTGCCAGTATGGAGAAACATCGTGAGCTGTTGCAAAGATTTGTTTAACTTCATCTGATACGCCATTAACGTGAGCAATAGTTCCATCTTGAGCGATTTGTGACATCATAGATTCTGAATATAATCCGTTAGCCACCATATAATCTTTAAAGATTGGGTTAACTTCTAACATTTCAGTACCATCCATAATTAATCTTGAGAACACAAGACCAAATAGAGGTTCAACACCGCCTGAGGCTGAAGCTATCATTGAAATTGTACCGGTTGGAGCAATACAAGTAGTTGTAGCATTTCTTAAACCATATTGTTTAATACCTGCATCAATTTCAGCCCATTTGTCATCTGAAATTTTTCCAGCAGATTTACCTTTGTATTTATTGTAAAGATAATTTTCAGAATCGTAAATACTACCTTTGAAATTATTAAAGCTTCCACGTTCTTTAGCCATTTCAATAGATTCTGTTTTAGATACGTAGTCAATAAATTCCATTACTTGACCGGCTAATTTTGTACCCTCTTCTGAATTATATGATAAGCCCATTTTCATTAACATATCAGCCCAGCCCATAACGCCAAGACCGATTTTTCTATTATTCTGAACCATTTCAGAAATTTGAGGAAGCGGATAATTATTAACTGCAATAACATTATCTAAGAATCTCATTGCGGTTCTTGTAGTTTCTTCTAATAAATCCCAATCAACATCCCATCCGTTTGGAGTTTCTTTCATCATTAAACCTAAGTTGATTGACCCAAGGTTACAAGCTTCGTAAGAAAGAAGAGGAACTTCTCCGCAAGGGTTTGTTGATTCAATAGGGCCAACTTGAGGAGTAGGGTTATCAGAATTCATTTTGTCAATAAATACGATACCTGGTTCACCGTTTCTCCAAGCTCCATCAACAATTAAATCAAATACTTCTTTTGCATTCATTCTGCCAACAACTTCGTTGTTTTGAGGATTGATTAAGTCATAATCAGTACCTGCAAGATATGCTTCCATAAATTTATCTGTAATTGCTACAGAAATATTAAAGTTATTTAATTTACTATTGTCAGATTTGCAGTGAATAAAGTCGATAATATCAGGATGATCAACTCTTAGGATACCCATATTAGCACCACGACGAGTACCACCTTGTTTTACAGCTTCAGTAGCTGCATTGAATACTTCCATAAAAGATACTGGTCCTGAAGAAACTCCCATAGTTGAACGAACAACACTGTTTCTAGGTCTTAATCTTGAGAATGAAAAACCTGTTCCTCCGCCTGATTTATGAATCAACGCAGTGTTTTTAACAGTTTCAAAAATACCTTCAAGACTATCTTCTACAGGTAAAACAAAGCAAGCTGCCAATTGTCCTAATTCTCTGCCAGCATTCATTAGTGTAGGTGAGTTTGGCATAAAATGACGGCTTGTGATTGCTTTATAAAATCTGTCAGAAAGCTCTTTAACTTCTGATTGTGATTTCCCAAATTGTAAATCACCTGCAGCGATAGTATCTGCAACTCTGCGGAACATATCGGCAGGAGTTTCGGTACAATTACCGTCTTTATCTCTTTTTAAGTAACGTCTTTCAAGAACTTTCACCGCATTTTCGGATAAGTTCAATGATTCTTTTAAACATGTACTGCTATCTGACACACTAACCTCCATAATCTAATTATAGTCTGTAAAATTATTAACTTCCCAAAAATAAAAAAGCATGCTTGAAAACAAGCTTTTTCAAAAGCATACTACATGACAAAACCTAAATGCAAGAAAATTCACTAAAAATAAAAACATTTCGTAACGTTATTTAAATTAACCACAAAGAGAATACATTTATATCTTTTTGTGATATTCTAAAATCATGATTAGGAGAGTTTTTAGGGTATTATTATGTGTAGTTTTAATTGCAATCTTGAGCAAGGCTTGTCTTGTAAGAGATATTGAACCAGTACAAAGTCAAAATTCTAATGTTGAAACAAATGATTTGACTCTAATTGATTACCCTGCTCCAAAAAATGTCACAATAAACGGGATTGATTATTTGCAATCACAAGCTCCAATTGGGTCTTTTGGCGGAGAATTGATATCTTCAACAATTGGAGAAGGTCCAAAAACTTTTAATCCGTTTAACTCAAAAGATAATACTTCTGCAACAATGGCAGGAATTATGTATGACGGACTTTTGACAACCGATCCGATAACAGGACAACCTGCTCCAAAACTTGCTAAGTCGTATTCAATATCATCTGATGGTAAAACTTATACTATTCATTTGCGCAGAGGAATTACTTGGTCTGACGGAAAACCTATAACTGCAGATGATGTTGTTTTTACTTGGAAAGATATAATTTTTGCAGGGCTAGGTGATACTTCAACCAGAGATTCAATAATTATAGACGGAAAACTTCCGACTATAAGAAAAATTGATAATTATACAGTAGAATTTGTCACTCCAAAATCGTTTGCACCATTTATAAGAATGCTTTCAGCTTCAATTGCACCTAAACATTTTTTCTTACCGGCAGTGCAGAAGGGTGGAGCTTATTTTGACAGCTTTTTATCAACGACCACAAAGCCCGAAGATTTTGTTGTTTCCGGAGCTTTCAAGTTGAAAGAATATGTTGCTGCTCAGAGAGTAGTTTTTGAAAGAAATCCGAATTATTACGAAATAAATACTCGTGATGAAAAATTACCGTATTTGGATAAAATAATATATCTGATAGTCGGAGATTTAAATAATGAAGTTTTGAAATTTGAAGCAAAGGAACTTGATGTAATATCTTTGCAGGGAGCAAAAGTTGCTCGTTACAAATCTTTAGAGCCTCATTCTGATTTTAAGTTGTATAATCTTGGACCTGATACCGGAACGATGTATTTGTCAATGAATATGAATAATCGTAAGGATTCTAATGGAAAACCTTATGTTAATATTGTTAAACAAAAGTGGTTTCAGGATAAAAATTTTAGATTGGCAGTAGATTATGCTATAGATCGAAAAAATATGGTTCTAAATATTGCGAATGGTATTGGGGCGCCACTTTACACTCCCGAGAGTCTTAATTCCATCTTTTTGAACAAGGATTTGAAACCATATGATAAAAATTTGGAAAAATCTCGTTCATTATTGAAAAAATCAGGGTTTTATACAGATAAAAATGGTAAATTGTATGATAAGAACAACAATCGTGTAGAATTTGATTTATATACTAACGCTGGTAATACAGAGCGAGAAGCTATAGGCGTTATGGTGAAACAGGATTTGGAAGAACTGGGAATGAAAGTTAATTTCAAGCCGGTTGAATTTAATTCTCTTGTTAATAAGCTTGTTAGTACTTTTGATTGGGATATGGTAATTATGGGGTTAACAGGTTCTCCATTAGAACCAAACGGGGGAAAAAATGTTTGGCTTTCTGACGGGCGTTTGCATATGTTTAATCAACGTACGCCGCAGGAAGGTAAATCAGGAATTTTACCTTGGGAAAAAGAAATTGATTACTATTTTACGCAAGGGGCTCTTGCAACAAAATTTGAAGATAGAAAAAAATACTATGATAAGTATCAAGAAATAGTTTATGCAGAAAAACCTTTTGTATATATATATTCTCCAATACGAATAGTTGCGTTGAGAAATAAATTTAAAAATATCTATCCGTCTTCGTTAAGCGGAATAACACACAATATAGAAGAAATATTTGTTGAGAAGGGTAAAAAATAATGGAAACTCTCAAATATGTATTAAAACGAATAATTCAAACAATACCTTTACTTATAATGGTGTCATTAATAAGCTTTTTTATAATTAGGTTATCACCTGTTGATCCTCTTGCAGAATTGAAATTAAATCCTTCAATTTCTCCTGAAACTGTGCAAAAAGAACGTCAGAGACTTGGTTTAGATAAACCGATTATTGTTCAATATGGTAAATGGGCATTTTCATTCATCCAAGGTGATTTAGGGGTGACATCAACAGGAGAACAAGTTAGCCAAAAGTTGAAAGAACGTATTCCAAATACTCTTTTATTAACATCAATTGTAATATTTTTAACTTGGCTTGTCGGTGTTCCTTTAGGAATAATTGCAGCTGTCAGGTGGAAAACCAATTTTGATAGGATACTTACGGTTTTAACAAGTATTGGTATGGCTATTCCTTCATTTTTCTTTGCGATATTGTTGTTAATGTTTGCTGTTAAAACGGGATGGTTTCCAATTGGAGGTTTAACCAGTCCGAATTTTGCCGATATGAGTTTTGGTGGAAAATTTATAGATATTGCTTACCATCTTGTTTTGCCTGTGTTTGTTTTATTTACAATTTCGCTTGCCGGTTTACAAAGACAAATGCGTGCAAATATGTTGGATGTGCTTGATAGTGATTATGTTAAATTTGCCAGAGCGAAAGGGCTTTCGGAATTTACTGTTATATATAAGCATGCATTGCGAAATGCAATAAATCCGATGATAACTCTTCTTGGATTTGAATTTGCCGGATTATTATCAGGTGCAGCTTTGACTGAATATGTTTTTCAATATCCGGGACTTGGTCGATTGATTCTGGAAGCTGTTTTAAAGTCTGATATTAACTTAGTTATGGCATCTTTGATGATGGGGGCTGTTATGTTAATTTTAGGTAATTTAATTGCGGATATTCTGCTTATCATTACAGATCCGAGAATAAGGGTGAAATCATGATAAAAGAAATCTTGCAACAACTATGGAAAGATAAATTTGCGCGTATTGCCCTAATTGTATTGGGTGTAATTTATCTTGCGTTATTTTTCGCTGATTTTATAGCTCCTTATACTAAAGATTTTTCGGACAGAACTATGGCATATGTTCCGCCATCTAAAATATTTACAATAACACCTGAAGGTAAATTATCTAAGCCTTACACCTATAACTATATAAGAGAATTCGATAAAAATAATCTCGAAATAAAGTATTCTCTTGATCGTTCGCAAAAGCACTATATAAAGTTTTTTGCAAAGGGGCAACCTTATAAATTCTTAGGAATTATACCTATGAAGCGTCATTTAATAACGACGGATTCTGATGGCAGATTGTATCTTCTGGGAACAGATATAAATGGTCGTGACGTATTTTCTCGCCTGCTTTTTGGCGGTAGAATTTCTATGACAATCGGATTTTTGGCATTATTTGTATTATTCCCAATAGGACTTTTATATGGTGGAATTTCTGGTTATTTCGGCGGCGTAACTGATAATTTGATGATGAGATTTGCCGAAGCAATTATGTCAATTCCAAGTTTTTATTTGTTGATTATATTAGCATCAGTTCTGCCTTCCGGCATGACTAGTACTCAGCGATTTATGCTTATAGTTATAATCCTTGCGTTAATCGGATGGGCAGGTTTTGCCAGAGTTGTTCGAGGAATGGTTTTATCTATAAAAAATCAGGAATATATACAGGCTGCGAAGTCAATTGGTGCTTCAAAAATGCGTATTATTGTAAAACATATTTTGCCGCAAACAACAAGTTTTGTTATTGTTGCAATGACATTATCCGTGCCATCATATATTTTGTCAGAATCAGGGTTAAGTTTCTTAGGGTTGGGAATTCAGCAGCCTGATGCAAGTTGGGGAAATATGTTGAAGGAAGCTCAAGAGTTTACGAATATTTTATATAGACCTTGGTTACTCACTCCCGGATTTTTAATTTTTGTATCAGTTTTGGCATTTAATGTCATAGGTGATACTATAAGAGACATATTAGATCCGAAGTCAAAAGTAAGATAGATAGAAGAAAGAGGAAATAATGGAAGGCTTAATTAATATAGAATTTTTCATAAGAATAGCGGTAGCCGTGGTATTTGGATTTAGTATCGGTTTAGAACGCGAGCTTACAAATAAATACGCAGGTTTAAGAACTCATATTTTAGTATGTTTAGGTGCTTGTGTTTTTACACTTATATCAATATACGGATTTCCGACTTTTGCTCCCGGCGATAATGTAATTATTGATCAGGCAACAGGTATAAGAGATACTTCTCGTGTTGCTGCTCAAATTGTAACTGGTATCGGTTTTATTGGTGCCGGTACAGTTTTAAGAAACGGACCGATTGTTTTAGGTTTAACAACTGCGGCGACTCTTTGGATTGCTGCAAGTATTGGTATGGCATGTGGTGCAGGGATGTTTGATATCGCATTTTCAGGAACAGTGCTTTCTATTTTAACTTTGGTTATGGTTAGAGTATTTGAAAGAAAAGTTCTTCCTACAAGTACAAAAAGATCTACCAGAGTAAAAGTTTCTGTTGTTTGTCAAAATGAATATGCGGATAAAATTCAAGATTATATTATTGATACTTATCAAAATATTTCTCAACTATCAAGAAAACAACTAAATGTTGATGTTACGAGTACTAAAATTTCTTGTATAATTGATGTTATGACCATTAAACCAATTAAGGATTTGTATAAATCTTTCCAAACTCAAGAAGGGATTGATTCTATATCAATTCAAGAATTTTTGGAGTAATCTTATAATAATCTTTACTTTATTTCGTATTTAAGATAGGATGAAACAAAAGAATTTATTTGATAGGGAGACTTAGAAATTGAAATATAAAAGAATTTTATTAAAGATTAGCGGTGAAGCTTTGATGGGTAATCAACAGTTTGGGATTGATCAAGATCCTGTGAAAATGATTGCCGGTGAAATCAAAAAAGTTTCTGAATTAGGTGCTGAAGTGGCTGTTGTAGTTGGTGGCGGAAACATCTTCAGAGGTATGAAAAATAGTGCAAAACTGGGGATGGACCAAGCTTCCGGTGATTATGTAGGTATGCTTGCTACTGTAATGAATGCTATTGCTCTTCAGAGTGCACTAACTCAAATCGGAATGCAATGTCGTGTTCAATCTGCAATAACAATGAACCAAATTGCGGAACCATATATTCGTCATAGAGCAATCCGTCATTTAGAAAAAGGCAGAGTTGTTATTTTTGCAGCCGGAACAGGTAATCCGTTCTTCACAACTGATACAGCTGCAGCTTTGAGAGCTTCGGAAATCAACGCAGAAGCTATGCTTATGGCTAAAAATGGTGTTGACGGGGTTTATACAGATGATCCTAATACTAATCCTGATGCTAAAAAGTTAGAAAAAATAACTTATGATGATATTATTATCAATGGTTTAAAAGTTATGGATACTTCTGCTTGCGCATTGTGTAAGCAAAATAATATTCCAATTGTTGTTTTCGACTTTAAAAAAGAAGACGGTATTAAAGATATTCTTAGCGGTAAAGAAATCGGAACTTATATAAATTAGTGAAATATATACGAAAGAGGTAAAAAATGTCAGAATCTTTAGATGAATTATTTTTATTCGGTGAAGAAAAAATGGAAAAAGCAATTGCACAATTGCAAAAAGAATTTGGAACAATCCGTTCAGGTCGTGCAAATCCTGGTATTTTAGACAAAGTAATGGTTGAATATTATGGTGCACCAACTCCATTGCGCCAAATGTCTCAAGTTTCAGTTCAAGATGGAACTACTCTTGTTATTACACCTTATGATAAAACTATTATGAAGGAAATCGAAAAAGCAATTATTAAAGCTGAAATTGGCATTACACCTAACAGTGACGGCACTTGTATCAGATTGCCTTTCCCTCCTCTAACTGAAGATAGAAGACGTGAAATTTCAAAAGATGTTAAAAAACTTGGCGAAGATGCTAAAGTTGCTGTTAGAAATATTCGTCGTGATATGACCGATTCTTTGAAAAAACTTGAAAAAAGTGAAAATCTTCCTGAAGATTTAGTAAAAGATAATCAGGATAAAATTCAAAAATTAACAGATAAATACACTGCAAATATTGATAGTGCAGTATCAGTTAAAGAAAAAGAGGTTATGACAGTATAATGATTGATTTAGGCTTGAATAAAAATGCAACAAGAATGCTTACCGGTTTAATAATGGGAACCATTGTTTTAAGCTGTATTATCGTTGGCGGTTATGCATTACTTGCGCTTTTAATAGTAATGTTAATTGCCAGTTCTCGAGAATATGTGAAAATGTTAAATCACAAAGGTTTTTATCCAAGCCTTAAAGTCATTTATTTGACAGAAGCAATTCTTGCTACTGTTGTGTATTTCAAAAGGTTTGATTTAGTTGCAATAACTCTTACAATTTGTGCAATGGGTTCTTTTATGTGGGTGTTGTTCAAAGGTAGACAGCCATATATTGCGAATGTTGCAACAACATTGTTGGGTATGGTTTATTGCGGGTGGTTCCCGCTTCACTTGATTTTCTTAAGAGATTTATCTTGTGATAAATTCGATAGTGGCTTGGGGTTTGTTGTTCTAATGTTTGTCGCTATAATTCTAACTGATATCGGTTGTTATTATGTTGGCTCAAAATGGGGTAAACATAAGTTAGCTCCGGTTATCAGTCCAAATAAAACAATTGAAGGTTCTATTGGCGGCGCATTCTTCGCAGTAGCAGGTGCTATTATTATTGGTTTATATTTAGGTGTTGAATGGTATCTTGCATTGTTTGCAGGTCTGATTTGTACCTCATTTGCGCAAATAGGTGATTTATCAGAATCATTAATCAAACGAGATGCAGGTGTTAAAGATTCTGGAACTAGTTTACCTGGACATGGCGGATTTTTGGATAGAACGGATAGTTTTATTTTAACTATTCCTATTATGTACTATTTCTGTAAATGTTTTATATTCCAAACCGAATGGATGGATACTCTTAGCGGAATGTTGAAAGGATTATTCTAGAATGAAATCTGTAACTGAGATTTTTGGTATAGAGACTTTTCAAGATGAACTTTATCAGCGTGCTTTAACTCACTCATCTTATACAAAAGAAAAAGAGTTGTCTCATACTGAATGTTATGAAAGACTTGAGTTTCTTGGTGACGCAGTATTAAAATTAACAATTTCCGATGTTCTTTTCAAAATGTTTCCGGATTCACCGGAAGGTGAGTTGTCTAAGATTCGTAGTATTATTGTTTCAGATAATACATTGGCTGATATTGCGAAAAAGAACGGTTTACAAAATCTGATTGTAATGAGTCGCCATGAAGAAAAACAAGGTTGTAGAGAATTGAATTCTATATGTGCTTGTGTTTTTGAAGCTATTTTGGGTGCATATTATCTTGATGGACAGTTTGATGCTATTTTAAAATATATTGAAGAGACTTTTAAACCGTATATAAAAGATGTACAAGAACATTTTGCTAAATTTAATGCCAAAGCTGTATTGCAAGAATATACTCAAGGATTAACAAAAAATACACCTGTATATACAGTAATAAATGAAATTGGACCACAGCATAAAAAAGAATTTGAAGTTGAAGTTAGATATAATGATGAAGTTTTAGCTGTTGAAAAAGGTTTGAGTAAAAAAGAAGCAGAGCAGAAGTGTGCATATTCTGCTTGTAAAAAGTTAGGAATTATATAAATGACAAAGGTTATTGTTTCTCCTTCAATATTATCAGCTGATTTTGCGAATTTAGAAAGAGATATTAAACTAGTTGAAAGTAATGGTGCGGATTGGATACATGTTGATGTTATGGATGGCCATTTTGTTCCTAACATTACAATCGGAATTCCCGTTGTTAAGTCTATAAGAAAAGTTACTCTATTGCCGTTGGATGTACATTTGATGATTGAAAATCCTCAAAAATATATTGAAGATTTTGCAAAGGCTGGTGCTGATATTTTAACAATACACTTTGAAGCTGTAAAAAAAGAGGATTTACGATCTGTAATTGAACATATAAGATCTTTGGGTGTAAAAGCTGGTTTATCTATAAAACCAAAAACGAATCCTCAAGAAATTCTTGAGTTTTTACCGATGCTTGATTTGGTTTTGGTAATGACTGTTGAACCCGGATTTGGTGGTCAGAAATTTATGCCGGATTGTGCGGAGAAAATTAAGATAATTAAATCTAATTCTGAATCTGAGTTGATTATACAAGTTGATGGTGGAATAAATGATGAAACTGCAAAAATTTGTATTGAAAATGGTGCAACATCTCTAGTTGCGGGGAATTATATTTATAAAGCTGATGATGTTAAAAACGCTATCGAATCACTTAAGTTGTAGTTAATTTTCAGTATTTTCACCTTTGCGTATTTTATATTTTAGTATTTCCTCCATATTGCTGTTCGCAAAAATTTCTTGTTGAGATTTAGTTTTTTCACCAGATAATTCTTCATTTTTATTATCTTCTTTGTTTTCACTAGGTGACAATTCTCCAACTCCAGTTTTTGCCAAAATTTCAATCTGTTTTTTTGAAACTGTAGATAAGTTTTCTTTATTTTTACTATTAACTTCTTGGGCTATATTTTGAAGGGAATCTCCTTTATCCTGTGCATTTTCACCGGATTTAATTATTTGTTTACCCATACGCAGATATTCACCATACAGACCAATCCAACTTTTAACTTTTTCACCCATTTCTACTGTAACATTACCATAGTCAATAGTTTCAGTGCCTATTCCAAAATGTTCTTCAAGTATTGGAGTATATTCATTTAAATCAGTATCTGTTTGTGCTGCAAGCTTTTGACCATTTACTCCTAATTGTTTCAGTTGGCGTTGGAGTTTTTGGATTTTCATACCATTAGTTAGATTCTTTTCTTTAGTAGAATTTTTTAAAGATTCAATTTGAGATTTAATATCGCTTGCTTCTGATAATAATTCAGTTATTGCGGTTTCAAAATTTTCGGTTTTATTATCAGATTTATCTCCCAGATTATTAGATTCTACTTCTGAATTTTCTGATAGGGATGCTCTATTTTTGCTTTCTTCAGAAAATGTTTTTGCAACCTTTAAATAACTTTTACCAGATTCTAGCATTTGATTTTTTACTTCTGAGGCAGATAATTTTTGTGGTTCTTCGGTATTTTCTTCTTCTTCTTCAGAGATATTTACATCTTGTTGATAGGGTAAATTTGAGCCTGATGCAATTGCAGTTTCGTATGTAGTATCGTCTTTGTCTCCTGAGTTTAAGTCATTTTGAAACTCTTTTGCCCATTGCAAATATTGTGTTGGTACTTCAACACCTTGAGTTTCATATTTAATTATTTCTTTAGCTGTTAATTTCCGCCAATCAATTTGTTTTGGAGAAACCGCTGTTATTCTTGATACGTCCATAGTACGCCCTTATTTGTTATATTAATTATTTCGGTAAATATATTGGAAAACTTTAGGAAATATAACGAAATGTAAAATCATTCATATGTATAAGTGATTATTTTTTAGAAATAAGATGTATAATATATAGACAAATAGAAAGGTTTTATTATGACTTATGATGTATTAATGCAAAGAGCCATAGATGTTTCTAAAAATGCATATGCTCCATATTCAAAATTCTCTGTAGGTGCGAGTGTATTAGCTGATTCGGGTGAAATATATAGTGGATGCAATTTTGAAAATGCAAGTTTTGGTATGACAATTTGTGCAGAACGTAATGCTGTTGGCTCTGCTGTAGCTAATGGTGAAAAGAAGATTAAGGCTGTGGCAATATATTCTCCAAATCAAGATAAATGCTTGCCTTGTGGAGCTTGTAGGCAAGTATTACACGAATTCTGTGATAATGATTCTGAATTGGATGTAATAGTTAAGTGTGGTGATGAGTTGCAAGTGTTTAGTTTAGCAACATTGTTACCTGAAAGTTTTTCATTATAAATGTATATTTTTGAACTTATAGCACAAGCTTTCAAGCCAAAACGAAAATCTAAAAATAACTTTAATCCTCTTGAGGAAATTGATGATATTATCGAAGATTCTGATAAGTGTGAACATCTTTTTATGCCTCTGGATAGTTCTAATGAAATGTTTGCTTGTAAATATTGCGGGTTGATTGTACCAAAAGAAAAATTAAAAAATATAAATATTTTTGCAAGATAATGTATTATAGTAAGTTGTAGAATAACAAACTCTTTTCTTTTATTAAAACTGATAATGAAAGGAGTTTTATTATGTCAAAAAATTTAGGCGAAGTAATCAACAATATTATGAAAGAAAATTCCAGTAAAAAAGTGATGATTATAACAAATCATTTGCAAATTATTGGTACAATTCATGAGTATCAAAACAAGTGTCACAGTTGTCATGATTGTCTTGTTGCTCTTAAGGATGTAAGAATTGCAAGATTAGAACAAATATGTACTTGTAATGAGGATGGATGCGAATGTAATGTTCATATTTATAAAGAGTATGATTGGTTTAACGTAAGTGTGAATTCTATTGTTGGTTTTAGTATTGTGTAATAAAAAACAGGAAGCTCGTATGAACTTCCTGTTTTTCTAATTTATAACTAAATCTTACACTTTTCTTTTACGAGCTGCTTCAGATTTATGTTTTCTTTTAACGCTTGGTTTTTCGTATCTTTCACGTTTTTTTACTTCAGAAAGAATACCAGCTTTTTGGATTTTCTTTTTGAAACGTCTTAAAGCGCTTTCAATACTTTCGTTTTCACCAACTTTAACTTCTGCCATTTATATTTTCACCACCTTTATAGCTTATTTTATCTAGGTTACACCTTAGTATAAAACAAAAAATAAAAAAATTCAACAGTGATAATGCAAAAGTCTTAAAAATTAAGCTTTTCCTCGAAAATAATCACAAATAAGTTTTTCTTGTCGTGGGAGCAAATGTTTAATTCGATTTACAAGAGTGTTATTTTGTAAATCTTCCAACTGTTTTTTTAGAATAGCTTTTTCTAAAAGCACTTTGTTATATAAATCAGAGCAAACATCACTTTTATCAATATGTTCTCTTAATTTCGCCAGTTGTAATTCTTTTTCTTTAATAGAAGAAATAAGTTCTTGTTTCACCTTGAATAAACCTTTCAATATATCACTCTACAAGAATAAACTGTTCTTCAAAATTTAAAATCAACTTTTTAGGTGATTTTGAACTAAACTTTCAATAAATCATACTCATAACCGAGCTTCAAAGCTTCAATATTTTTCGGAATTAATGATTTACGATGTGGCGGAATTACATTATACAAAGCTTTTTCTAAGGTGTCTAAAGAAATCAGGCCACTAGCTGCCGATAATACTCCTAATGCAAGAATATTAGAAATTTTATTATTTCCTAATTTTTCCTCAGCTATTTGGGTGATAGGTGCAAATACATAATTGATATCAGAACGAGTTTTTACAGGTTCTGCTAATGTTGTATTTACTATAATTGTTCCTCCTGAACGAACTACAGGTGTAAAACGGTCAAATGACGCTTGGTTTAGTACTATTATAAAATCAGCATGTGATTTTTGAACAGCACTAACTTCTTCATCTGCCATAACGATGGAGCAATTTACGGTTCCGCCGCGCATTTCGGCACCATAGGACGGGTACCAGGTTACTTTCTTATCATCTAACATAAAACCGTTTGCCAGAACTTCGCCTGCCAGTAATACTCCTTGACCGCCAAATCCGGCAATTATAAAATCTTTTTCCATCTAAATTATCCTTCAATTTCAGTTGTAATATCTTTATAAATACCAGGTTTAAAGACTTCTATCATTTCTGTTCTAACGCGTTCGTGAGCTTTATCAGGAGTCATTCTCCAGTTTGTCGGGCAACTTGAAAGTATTTCAACAAACCCAAATCCTAAACCTTTTATTTGAACTTCAAAAGCTTTTTTTATAGCTTGTTTTGCTTTTCTAATGTTTGGGACAGAGTCAAGTGATACTCTTGCACTAAAAGCTGTTCCATCACATAATGCAATATGTTCTGCAATCTTTATTGGATAGCCATAGTATTCTGCATTTCTTCCGCTTGGAGAGGTTGTTGTAACTTGCCCCATTAAAGTTGTTGGACCTAATTGTCCTCCTGTCATACCATATGTTGTATTATTTATACATATTGCAGAGAGATTTTCGCCACGTAAAGCTGCGTGCATACTTTCAGCAAGTCCTATTGATGCAAAATCGCCATCTCCTTGATATGTGAAAACAAATTTATCAGGAAGAGCTCTTTTTATACCTGTTGCTTCTGCTAATGCTCTACCATGTGGAGCTTCTAATGCATCAACGTTTAAGAAATCGTAAGATGTAACAGAACAACCGATAGATGCAGCTAATATCGCTTTATCTTTTAGCCCAAGTTCATCAAGTACTTCGGCTACTAAACGAATAGCAACACCATGATCGCATCCCGGGCAAAATGTATATTTTGCATTTTTTCTAAGGGTTTCTGGAATTTTAAAAACTTGTGTTGCCATTATACTAACTCCTCTATTCTTGCCGCGATTTCTTCAGGAGAAGGAGGTGCTCCAACGCCTTTATTTATTTGTTCTACATGTACGTTTCCATTAACCGCAAGTCTGACGTCTTGCACCATTTGTCCCATGTTAACTTCAACAACAACAAATTTTTTAATCTTTGTAGAAATTTCTTGTAATCTTTTACTTGGGAATGGGAACAATGTGATTGGTCTAAAGATACCAACTTTCAGACCTTTTTCTCTGCAAAGTTTAGCTGCTGTTCTAACATTTCTTGAGGTGCTGCCAAAACTTACAAGAACAATGTCAGCATCTTCAACTCCATTTTCTTCCCATTCTGTTTCATTTTCTTCTATAGTTTTATATTTTGCATAAAGTTTTTTCAAAAATTCACATTGGTTATCAGCTAAAGGAGCGTAAGAACGAATAACTCTACCATCTCTTCCTTTTGCTCCCGATAATGCCCACGCTGAGTTATCGATTTCAGGATATGGATACGGTTTAAATTCTACCGGTTCCATCATTTGACCTAACAAACCGTCAGCTAAAAGAACTGTTGGGTTTTTATATTTATGTGCCAAATAAAAAGCTTTATAAGTTAAATCAACGCATTCTTGAACTGTTGAAGGTGCAAGAACAATGAGTTTGTAATCACCGTTTCCGCCGCCTTTAGTTGATTGGAAGTAGTCACCTTGAGAAGGATAAATATTTCCTAACCCCGGTCCGCCTCTCATAACACTAACAAGAACAACCGGTAATTCGTCTGCTGTAGCATAAGATAATGCTTCTTGCATAAGAGCAACTGCGCAAGATGAAGAAGAAGACATTGCCTTAACTCCGGTAGAACATGCTCCTAGCGTCATATTTATAGCGGCAAGTTCACTTTCTGCAGAAACATATGCTCTGCCAAGTTCTTGCATTTTACCGCTCATAAATTCTCCAATCTCACTTTGTGGTGTAATCGGGTATCCGAAATAACATTGGCATCCTGCAAGCACAGCTGCTTTGGCAATTGCATAATTACCTTTTATCAAAACCTTTTTATTGGTCAAACATTCTGTCATATTACTATCCTTTATAAACTTCTGTTATTGCTAAATCCGGACATCTGGTTGCACACATTGCACAACCCAAGCATTCTTTATTCGGATCGCAAAATTCAACTACCTTGTTTCCAAGATTGTTAGTTTTATTACTAATTTTTATTAAATTCTTAGGACATTCCTTTACGCATAAATAACACGCCTTACACTTATCACTATCAATAACTATGTTACTCATAAATTCCCTCTTTTATATCATCTGTCCTCATTAGTATTCTAGCACCAATACTAATTTCTAGATACAAAAAAAATATATTCTTAACATTTGTAATAAATATTTGAAATAAAATTTACTAAAAATCTTAAGCCTGCTAAAATTAAACATGTAGGGATATATATTTTTAAGGACTAGGAAATGGCTCAAGATATAGAAAAGATTATTGATTTACTTAAGGAGATAAAACGAGCTGATAATACAAATACTGAGAGCTTTGAGAGATTATTGGTTAATATTGGCAGAAAATTAGAATCAATGGAAAACAATGTTGCTTCTAATGAGTTGTTAAAGGCTTATTTATCAGAAATAACTAAAAATATGGAAGATAAATATACTACCACATTAAGTAAGTTTTCAGAAATTGAAAATGCTTTGAAATCAATATATAAAGAGCAAGATGAGCATGTAAAAACTAAAAGCATGCAAGAATTGTATGAAGTCTTCTCTAAAAATATGAATAATTTCTATACCGAAGCTAAGCAGCAAAAAGCTTTAATTACGGCTATTGAAGCTCGCTTATCCGGCATGAATACTAACAAATCTGATAAAGAAGATATTCTTAGAACTATTACTCTGTTAAGAAAAGATTTTGAAAATCTTAACCATGCCTACAAACATACTATTGATGATGTTAATACAAACTTAAAATCTATCCTTAAAAATCTTATCAATTCTGATAATTCAAAACTTACTACATCTATGAGTGCTCAAATTGAGATTTTATCAAAAGCAACAAATGATGTTATAGGATATTTAAAATCCATAGATGAAAAAAATATAACTATGGAAAAGTTGCTGGAAAATGTTGCAACTAATGAGAATCTAAAAATTACACAGGGTATTATTGATTCTATTCAACAGAAAACAGATAGAATTTCTACATTTATAGATAAAGTTGCAGATAAATCTGATATTGAATCTCTACAAAAAACTGCACTTATTATGAATCAGAAAATTGATGAAACTGCGGCTAAAGAAGATTTTTCAAGAATTTCATTGAAAACCGAAAGTTTGATAATTGAGATTAATGAAATTAAAAAAACGCTTGCCAGAGTTACTCAAAATATAGAAAATCTTCCTGATACTAAATATCTGGAAGAATCAGTTCAAGCTTTGTATAAAAAGTTTGATAATTTGGCTGATGATATTGAAACTACAAGCTTTAAAGGTGATTTGTACGGATTTGATAGTAAGATAGCTATTTTAAAAGAAGAACTTTATATTATTAAAAATATAATTACAGATCTTAATGATGTAGTTATGTCGAAAATTATATCAAGTATTAATGATATTTCTTTTAAATCAGAAAGTAATGATATCAAAAACCATATTACAGAACTTATTGTAAAACTACCTCAACAAGAAGATATTGAAAGAATATTGCTTGAAGGAAATGACAATTCTCATTTGTTAAATGATTTGATAGCAAGAACTGATATTCTTGCAGATAAGTTGGATGCTTTACCGTCTCATAATGATATGGCAGAATTAAGCAGCAATCAATTAGGTCTTGTTGAAAATCTTCAATTTGTAGCTAATAAAGATGATGTTGAAAATATCCTTGGTAAAGCTGATGAAATTGAGGCTATGATTGATAATCTTAATTTCGATAAAGAGTTTGAAAATATTTATGATAAAGCTTCAACTATTGAAGATTGGCTTAAAGATTCTAATATTAAAGAACATTCTGTAAATATTTCAGAACAACTTCCAAGAAAAGCTGAACAAAAAGATTTGCTTGAAATTCTTGAAGTAACTAAAAAAATTACAGGTGCAATAGAAGAATTATCACAGAATACTGATGTTAAAAAAGTAAATCATACTGTTTCTGATGTTTATACAATGTTAGATGAACTTAAAGTAGATTTAATGAACAGTCAAGAAATGCACAATGATACTTTGTTAATTCAGTTGCAAGAATTGCAAAAAGCGCTTTCCGGTATTGTTTCTGGCGATGAGTTTAATAATTTTATTGATGATTTGAAACATTTTTCAAATAATATTCTTGAAAGCTTTGCAAAAATATCAGATCAAAACCAACAAAATCTTACTCTTCAACAAAAAGTAATTGATAAAATCAATACTTTGGATATTGATGAGAAAATAGATTCTTCGTTTAATAAATTAGATAATGTTAATACTCAATTGACTAATATTTCAACGTTTATAGACAATAAAATGGATATAAATAACGAAGATATTAGAAAAAATATATCTGATATTCGTGAAATTATTGAGAATAAAAAATCTAATTTTATGGATTTGGAACAAATTATTTCATCAACTATTTTAAAAGTAGAGAAATATCTTTCAGATATCAAAACGACTATTCTTAAAAATTCAAGTGGTGAATCTGCAGAAAGTTTGAATTCAAAACTTGTAGCTGTAGAAAAAGAGTTAGTTGAATATAAACAAAATAATGAAAATCAATTTGCTAAACTTATTGACAAATTAGATGCGTATGAACAATTATCTGAAAATATAACTTTACCTATTGAAAGTCTATCTGTGTCAATTTCTGAGCTTACAGAATTAAAAGAACAAGTACAACAATTGACTGATTCTTTTAAAGCTGACGGAGAAAATCCAATACCTGCATTTGTTGCAGATAAGTTTTCAGAATTGGAATCTGATTTACAAACATTAGCTGATAACGTTGAAAATGGACTTGAAAAAGGCTTTGCTTATAGTGCTGAATTGGTAGAAGAAAAAACATCTGTTTTACTTGATTTAATAAAAGAACTAAGGCATAAAAGTACTGATAATATTGATTTATATGAAAAACTTACAGTTACAGATAATAAATTGATTGATTTGAAACAAGAGTTGGAACTAATCAATACCGATGTTATCAATAATTTAAATTCAAAAACCGAAGAAATGTTAAAAGGTTTAGAACCAATTAGAGATATGTTGGAATCTCTAAGTAATTCTACTCCTAATAATTCATCTTGCGAAAATATTAAAGAACAGCTTGAAACCTTGATGGAAGCAATAAGAACAGACTTCTATGATACAAGCCAATATTCAAAGGATACATTAGAAAAGCTTGAAAATACTTATAACAGGCTTAGTGAAAATATTATTGCATCTGAAAATAATTTGAAAGATTTTATTCTTGGCGATATTGATTCTGTGATCTTTAAAGTCGATGATATGAAATCATACCTTGAAGAATCTATGAATAGAATTATTCCTCCTGATGTTTCAGGCATGGAAGAGTTTCATAATTTTGTAGCTGAAATTACTCAATTTAAAGAAGAACAAAAAGCTTATTTATCAGATGCTGTAGAAGAAATCAAAACTTCTATTGAACAAAGATTAGATTTTCATCAGGATGAATTGAAATCTTTAATTGCTGTTGCTACAAATAATGAAGAAATTATTCAAGCTATTGAAGATTTGAAATATGCATTCAGAACTAGGGTAGCAGATATCAGTTTCTTGGAAGAAACTGATGCTTTTGATGAATTTAATTCAAGTAACCATTATGAACAAGCTTTTGAAGTAAGTCAAAATGAAGAATTTATTCAAAATATTAAAGGTGATTTTGAAAAATTCGCAGAGTTACTAAAGGGATTAACTGGTAAAAATTCTGAAATTGAACAAGTTTTAAATACTATAAGAACAAAACTTGATACCATTACTGTTATGAAATCTGAAATATCAGAAGAAGATCTTGCAAAAGGTTTAGAAGAAGAAGACGTTATTATTGGTGAAAATAATTTTGACTTTATAAAAGCATTTGATCTTTTAAAAGATGATATATCAAATTTGAGAACTGTAATAGAAGATACACTTTTAATTGATGTTTCTCAAAACAAAAATATTATCAAGGATAGTGATAATTTTGATAATAAACTGTTAGAAGAGTTAAATTATAAGTTAGATGATTTAACGTATACTTTAAACAAAGATTGGTTAGAAGATATCAAGAATTATCTTGGCGGTAATGATATTCAAACAATATTAGAAGATATTAACGACAAGATTAATTTACTTACACTAACAGATAATTCCGATCTTATCAACGAACTAAAAGAATCTATTCAAAATATTAGCCTATTGAGCAGTATTGATACAGAATCCGGTAATGAAATCTGTTCTATGCTTAAATTAATAAGTGAAAAGATTGATATTTTGGCTTCTGATATAGATTATGAACTTATTGAAGATGTTAAAGAAACACTAGAAAAAGCATATGAAACTAAAACTGAGCATGATGAAGAAATTAAAGCAATGCTATCAACTCTTGATCAAAAGGTTGATATTATTGCATCTTCCGACAATATAGATTTTATTTCAGATGTTAGAGAAACTCTTGAACAAGCTTACGAAACTAAAGCTGAACAGAATGCAGAAATTAAAGATATGCTATCAACTCTTGACCAAAAAATTGATCTTCTTTCGTCAACTGATAGTGCAGATTTGATTTTAGATGTTAAAGAAACTCTAGAAAAAGCCTACGAAACAAAAACTGAGCAAAATGCAGAAATTAAAGATATGCTATCAACTCTTGGTCAAAAAGTTGATATTATTGCTACATCTGATAGTTCAGATTTGATTTTAGATGTTAAGGAAACTCTAGAAAAAGCATATGAAACAAAAACTGAGCAAAATACAGAAATTAAAGATATACTATCAACTCTCGAACAAAAAATTGATATTATTGCATCTTCTGATAATTTTGATTTGATTTCGGATGTTAAAGATATTCTAGAAAAAATCTATGAAAATAGTAATGCAAATAATTCAGATAATACTGTTGATATTCAACATATGCTTCAAAGTTTAGACCAAAAAGTTGATATTATTGCCGATACAGATAATTTTGAGTTGGTTTCTGAAGTTAGAGAAACTATTGAAAACTTATACAAGCAACATCAACCATTAGAACAAACTTTAGAAATCACCAGAATGTTGGATGTTCTTAGTGATAAAGTTGATATATTAGCCTCAAATGATAGTTATGACTTGCTTTCTGAAGTGAAAGATACTGTAGAAAAAGTATATGAAGAAAGTCGCGAAAATAAAATATCAAAAGATCAAGCTGAAATAAAAAATTTATTGACAATTTTAGATCAGAAAATAGATATTATTGCGTCAACAGATACCTCTGAAGGTGTTAATGAATTAAAAGATGCAATAGTTGACATTGATGAAAAAATTGACAATTTTTCTTTAAAACCGGTAGAAGAATCCGTTCAAAAGCTTTCCGAATCTGATGCGAAAATTACGAATATGTTGGAAGCTCTTAATCATAGAATTGATATAATGACGGAGCAAGAGCATTCTGATGCTAAGAGAGGATTAGAAGATGTTAAACATTTAATTCTTGCTCAGATGAAATATATTGAAAAACTTGATAAAAATGGTAAAACTGAAGCTTTCAAAAAATGTCTTAATGAATTAACTTTAGAAGTTAATAATTTAAATCTTAATTCGAATATTAATAGAAAAGATATAAATAGATCTCTTAAAGATATGAAAGAATCTATTATGTCAGCAGTTGTGACTATTTTTGAACAGGTTTCTTTTGTTGAAGAATCTGAAGACATTAAAGATTTTGTAGAAGAAAAGACTGATGTTATTAATCAAAATCTTGAAGCTGTAACAAGACAACTTCGTCAAATAACAAATTCAACTGATGATGAATATACATATTCTATGCAGGATATTGAATCAGATCTTGCAAAATTAAGAATGGCATTAAACGAGTTACAAAATAATGAGCTTGGCAACCAATCTAATGAACTTGCAAATATTTCAGGCAATATTTATAGAATAACATCTAAAGTTGATGAATTGCAAAATTATCTTACTCAAGATGAAATAAAAGATATTCGTGATGAAGTCTCTGTTTTAAGAGAACAAACTGATAAAATTTTAATTTCATCAGGAGAGTCTTATAATGCGTTAAATAATGGTTTAGAAGATTTTAGTAAAATTATAACTAATTATTTAGCTAATAAAGTTGACAGAATTACTCAATTATTGGAAAGATCTTCAACTTCTGATAAAGTGATGCGTCAAGCTTTGATTTATATGGGTGAATGGATAGATTCAACTAGTGAAAGTATGAATAAAATATCAACTAACTCGGATGAAATAATTGATATTAAATCAGCTATTGAGTCTTTAAAATTAACGATTCCGGAACAGAAAGATATTTTAAATTCAATTGAAGAAAAGTTTGATGAACAACAAGAAAGATTAAGTTTCTTTGAAAAACATATAACTAAACTTGGAGCTTTAGAAGAAAAATTTGAACAACAGCAAGAACGAATTGATAGACTTGAAATGACAATTGAAAAAGTTCTGTCTGCTGTTGAAGATATTGATGATTCTAAAATCACAAGAAAAATCGATAAAATAGATAAACAAATAGCAAAATTAAGTATAAATATAGAAAAATTAGCATCATATGTTGACTAGTAATTTAATAAAAGAATTAAATAAAGCATTACCCAGTGAAAATATCTTATCGGAAATAGAGGAAAGATACGTATATTCTGTTGATGCTTCTAACGATCCGTATACTAAATCAACATTAGCGGATGCTGTTGTCTTTGTCGAATCAATTGAGCAAGTGCAAAAAGTTGTTTCAATTGCTAATAAACAAATGACTCCAATAATCTGCAGGGGTGCCGGGACTAATACTGTAGGTGCTTGTGTTCCTACTCATGGCGGAATTATTCTTAATTTTTCAAAGATGAATAAAATTTTGGAAATTAACTCTAATAATATGACAGCTAGAGTTCAACCAGGTGTAATTGTTGGAGATTTACAAAATGAAGTTGAAAAATTGGGTTTATTTTATCCTCCGGATCCATCTAATTTAAAAGTTTCAACTATAGGTGGCAGTATTGCTCAAAATTCAGCAGGAGCAAGATGTTTTAAGTACGGAGCCACAAAAGATTATGTTCTGGATATGCTCGTTGTAACAGCTAATGGTGAACTTATAAGAACAGGTTCAAATACTATAAAAAACGCTACAGGATATAATCTTGGAAGTATATTTATTGGTTCTGAAGGAACTTTGGGTATTGTGGTTGAAGCTACTATTAAACTGATTCCAAAACCAGAAAGTACTCAAGTAATAATGGCATATTTTAATACTGTTGAGGATTCTGTGTCTACAGTAAACAAAATTATCGAGGAGCAAGTATTTCCAACAACATTAGATTTCATGGATAAAAACGCTATTCAAACTATTGAAAAATTTTATCCTACAGGTCTGTTGTGTGATAAAGAAGCTGCATTAATTATTGAAATTGATGGCTATCAGGTAAGCCTTCCTACATTGAGAGAAAAAATCTGTGATATTTTGCGTAAAAATAATGCTGTAAATATACAATATTCGACAAATAAAATTGAATCGGATAATATATGGCGGGCAAGACGTTCATCTATGGCTTCTTGTACTAAAGTGAAACCAAATGTAACAACTGATGATATAATTGTTCCTAGAAGTAATCTTGCGAAATTGGTAAAAGGAATTCAGGATATTTGTAAACGACATAATCTTACTGTTTGTATGGTTGGTCATGTCGGAGATGGTAGTGTGCATCCGCAGATTCCTATTGATTATAACGATAAAAACGAATATAAACATTATAAGATAGCTAAATCAGAAATTTATCAGCTTACAGTAAAATTGGGTGGAACTATTTCTGGGGAACATGGTATTGGCTTAGAGAAAAAGGCTTATATTGCAAAAGTTGTTGATGGTGGAGCTTTAGATTATATGCGTCAAATAAAAAAAATATTTGATCCTAAAAATATATTGAACCCATATAAAATTTTCTAAAGCTAGAAGTCATATTAGAAACAAACTATCTTGTTTGCTAAAAAACAGAAATTATAACAATTTTTAAAATAATTGGTGGCATTATGCCCCGTGCGAGAAAACTATATAATCTCAAATTTTCATCTATCTTAGTAACAAATTACCCAGTCCGGAGAAGACCTTGAAAAAGGAATGCCCCTGTGGTATTCTTGTTATGCTGAAATATATAAAGAAAGAAGGCTAAAATGTCAGAAGTAAGAGTAAGAATTGCGCCGTCCCCAAGCGGTAATTTACACGTTGGAACGGCAAGAACAGCACTATTTAATTATTTATTTGCAAAAAAGAATAATGGTAAATTTATTTTAAGAATTGAAGATACTGATGCTGATAGAACAAGCCAAGAATATATTGATAATATATTTGATAGTTTAAAAGCATTGGGTTTAAATTGGGATGAAGGTCCGGATGTAGGTGGTCCTTACGGTCCTTATACTCAATCTGAAAGATTTGATATTTATCCAAAGTATGTTCAACAACTTTTGGATTCTGGTTTTGCATATGAATGCTTCTGTACACCGGAAGAACTTGAACAAGAAAAAGAAGAAGCAACTCAAGCTAAAAAAGCTTATGTTTATTCTAAAAAATGTGAAAATTTAACTGAAGAAGAAAAGGCAAAACTAAGAGCTGAAGGTAGAAAACCTGCTATCAGATTTAATATTGCAAAAGCTCAAAAAGCTTTTCATGATTCTTCTGTACTAGAATTTGAAGATCTTGTAAAAGGTAAATTGCATGTTGATACTGATCTTTTAGGTGATTTTGTTATACAAAAATCAAATGGTGCTCCAACTTACAACTTCGCAGTTGTTGTTGATGATGCTTTAATGAAAATTACTCATGTAATTAGAGGTGAAGACCATATTTCAAATACATATAAACAAATTTTAATCTTTGAAGCTCTAGGACTTGAAGTTCCAAAATTTGGTCACTTAGGTATGATTTTGGCTCCTGATAGAAGTAAATTATCCAAACGTCATGGTGCAACAGCTGTATCTGATTTCGTAAAACAAGGTTATTTAACAGATGCTTTGATCAACTTTGTTGCTTTATTGGGTTGGGCACCTTCTGATGGGGAAGAAATTAAACCGGTTGATCAAATTGCACAAGATTTCAGAATTGGTGAAATTTCATCTTCTAATTCGATTTTTGAATATGATAAATTGAAATGGATGAATAGCCATTATATTAAAATGCTATCTATCGATACATTAAAAGAAATGTTAAAACCATACTTAGCTGAATATAATTTGGATGAGTTGACAGATGCTCAATTCACAAAAATGGTTGAAATAACAAGAGAACCATTAACTTTATTATCAGATATAACTGAAGCGGTTCCATATTTCTTTGGACAAGATGTAAAAATCGATCCTGAAGCCCAAACAGGAACATTGGATACTGAAACTGCACAAGATGTCTTGAAAGATTTTGTATCTAAGGCTGAAAATTGGGAATGGACTGAAGAAAATCTTCATAATACTCTTGCTGAACTTAGAACAGAATGGAAAGAAAAAGGTGTAAAACCTAAAGTTACTATGTGGGCAATAAGAGCTGCAGTTACAGGTAGAACTTGTGGTGCTGATATGGTAGGTATTCTTGAAATCTTAGGAAAAGATAAAACTATATACAGAGCTAAAAAAGCTATAAAATAATTAAACAAAACTAAAGCAGGCGGCTTGAAATTTTTCAAGCCGCCTGCTTTAGTTTTGTTTAAAAGTTATATTAACCGAGTTGAGAATTTGCGCCGGAAACAACTTCTATGATTTCTTGAGTAATGGCTGTTTGGCGACTTTTGTTATACTCAATAGACAATTCGTGAATCATTTTTTCTGCATTAGTTGTCGCTGCAGACATTGCAGTCATTCTAGATGCAAGTTCACTAGCTTGGGCTTCTAATAATGCTTGGTAAAAAATATTAGTCATATACATTGGAACAATTTTTTGCAGAATATGATGTTTGTCTGGTATGAATTCCATCAATGGTTCCAATATATCATCACTAATTCTATCGTGAACATCTGTAACTCCAACTACCGGAAGCACTTGCCAATCTTCAACAAAATATCTCATCATATTTTTAAATCGAGTTGTGATAATTTCAATTTTATCGATTCTGCCATCTACGTAATATTCAGCAAGATCTTCGGCGATTTCACGAGCTTCCATAGGGGAAGGATTATTTATTGCTGAAAAATATTTCTTTTCAATAGGACAACCAAGAGTTATACATTTTTTCCTTAATGCTGAAATTCCTTTTTGTCCCATAACAAAAAGTTTTACTTCTATACCTTGAGCATAATAATCTTTAATTCTACGAAGAGTATCTCGCACAACATTAGCATTATATGCCCCAGCAAGTCCTTTATTAGAAGTCATTACAAGAATGCCTACAGTGCGAATTTCTCTTTTTGCTAAAAGTTTTGGATAATCATCAATGGCATGCTTTATTTTTAGGGTTTCACTGCTGAATGAGTCAACTGAATTTAAAAGCTTTTGAAACATAGCTACTAATTCTCTCGTATATGGACGAGATGTTTTAACAAGATTTTCAGCTTTTTTTACTTTTGCCGCTGCAACCATTTTCATTGCTCGAGTAATTTTTTTTGTACTCTCTACGCTTTTTATTCTATTTTTTATATCTTTTAAATTTGCCATTTATAAATACTCTTAATTTTATTAATCGATAACAGTCAATAGAACGATAATAGATAAAAGAACAACTGTCAGGATTGACCAAATACGACCTCTACCTAATCTTGAAGAACAAGCATTTTTCTTACAAACGATCGCACCGTTTTTTTCTTTTAAGCATTCAAGGCATAAACCTTTACCGCAAGATTTACATATTCCAAACGCATCTCTATCGTGGTGATTATAACATTTCATAATTTTCTCCTTTATATTTGTTTTTATTAGGTTTAAAAAGTGCTTTTAAATGTTGTTAATCCATTCATTAACATCTTTTTATCATCATCAGAAAGTGCTCCGCCTGCATTTAGTCTTTCCACCAGGTCAGAGAAATTTGCATTGAAGTATACAAACCATTCTTTTTTGAATCTTTGAATGTTTGTATTTTCAATATCATCTAAAATACCTTCGTTTGCAGCAAATAGTATAGAAACCTGTTCCGCAACACTTAAAGGATTATATTGAAGTTGTTTAAGTACTTCTGTTAATTTTTGACCTCGAAGTAATTGTTTTTTTGTTGATGAATCTAAATCTGAAGCAAATTGTGCAAAAGCTTCTAATTCTCTATACTGAGCTAAATCAAGACGAAGTTTTCCTGCAACTTGTTTTATAGCTTTAGTTTGAGCTGCGCCACCAACACGTGAAACAGATATTCCGGCGTTAATTGCTGGTCTGATACCTGCATTAAAAGCATTACTTTCAAGGAAAATCTGTCCATCAGTAATAGAAATAACGTTAGTTGGAATATATGCTGAAACATCACCTGCTTGAGTTTCAATAATAGGTAATGCTGTTATACTGCCTCCGCCTAATTCATCATTTAATTTTACCGCTCTTTCTAACAGTCTTGAATGAAGATAGAAAACATCGCCAGGATAAGCTTCACGTCCAGGTGGTCGTTTTAGTAACAAACTCATTGCACGGTAAGCTTGAGCATGTTTCGATAAATCATCATAAACAACTAATACTGCTTTTCCTTGCTCCATAAATTCTTCACCCATTGCCACTCCAGCAAAAGGTGCAATATATTGTAAAGGTGCAGATTCATTAGCAGTAGAAGAAACTATAATTGTATAGTCCATTGCTCCTTTGTCTTCTAATGTTTTTGCAATATGTGCAACCGTAGAGGCTTTTTGACCAATAGCTACATAAATACAAATTACATCTTTTCCTTTTTGGTTGATAATTGTATCAATAGCAATAGCAGTTTTTCCTGTTTGTCTGTCTCCAATAATAAGCTCACGTTGACCTCTGCCAATTGGTGTTAATGTATCAATTGCAGTTAATCCTGTTTGTAGAGGTTCATGAACTGATTTTCTTGTTACAATTCCGGGTGCAACACGTTCTATCGGACGTGTTTTTGAATAAGGAAAATCTCCTTTACCGTCAAGAGGTTTACCTGTAGGATCAACTATTCTTCCGATTAAACCTTCTCCAACCGGTACAGATGCAATTTTTCCTGTAGTTTTAACAATGGTTCCTTCTTTTATATTTGTATAGTCTCCAAGAATTACAACCCCAACATTGTCCTCTTCCAAGTTCATTGCAATCCCAAGAGTTGAACTTTCATCTTCAAATTGAACCAACTCGTTTGACATAACATTTTTTAGCCCGTAAACTCTGGCAATGCCGTCGCCAATTTCTAATACAGAACCAGTATTTGATACTTCTGTATGTAGTTCATAATTATCAATTTTATTTTTTATTATTGAACTGATTTCATCAGGTTGTATTAATACCATAATTTCCCCTTTTATCTTGATATTGTTTTACTCATGTTTTCTATCTTATTGCTTATACTTGTATCTATTACATAGTCGTCAAATTTAAATGTAAGTCCCGCAATAAGGTTCTCGTCAACTCGCCAACAAGGCATAATTTCGCAATTTAACTTATGTTCTAACTTAAATAAAATATTTGTTTTTGCTTCAAAATTTAAATTTATTGCTGAAACAATTTCTACTTTCTTTTTGTTAGATTTTTTATCTAAAATGTCTGTGTATGCATAATATATGGCATTTAGTTCTTTAAATCGGTGTTTTTCAATAAGTAATTTTAGGAAATTCAACACTTTTTTATCAATTTTGTTACTAAAAATAGAGTCTAGAATTTCTAATTTTTTGCTTATGGATATAGATGAATTTTCAAGTACCACATTCAAATCTTCTGATGAATTTAGAACATTTAAAATTTCTTCCAATTGTATTTTGAATCTTTCTTCAGAGCTGTTTTCTGAAGCGATATCCATAAGTGCTTGAGCATAAATTTTTGAAATTGTAGAAATTTTATTATCTGCCATTATAATTTTACCTTATCAAGTTCATCTAAACTTTCTTCTATAAACTTTCCATGTAATTCAGGGTTTGAAGTCAATAATTGTTTCATTTGTTCTTTAGCCATTTCAACAGAAGCAACAATTGTTTTCCCTGTTAGTAAGTTTGATATTTTTTTTTCTTCAATAGAAATAGCTCTGTCGATATTATTTTTAATACCTTCGATATTTTTTTTAGTTGATTCTTCTATTTTTTCTTTAAAAATTTGAGCTTTAGATTGAGCTTCTTTTTCTAAATTATCGATGTCTTGTGGAAGTCTTTCTAACTGGAGCTGAGATGTAGCTAAAACTTTTTCGGAATTTTCTTTTTCATCATCAGATTTTTTTATAGATGATTCAACTGTAGATATAGAATTATCCAGAGATGATTTCAAATTCAATTTGACAACTATAAATCCCAAAATAATCAACATGATAATAAAGTTGATTGTATTTGAGTTTGCCAAATATTTTATAAAAGAAATGAATTCTTGCATAATTTATACCTTTACTGTTTTCCTAAAAGTTTAGAAACTATTACTTGAGATAAATCCTTGACTATGCTGTTTTTAAGTGTATCTTCAAGTGTTTTTTCATCTTGAGCTAATGATTCTTTTTTTGTTTGAAGTTCAACTTTTGATTCTTCTCTAGCATTATGAGTTTTTTCATTTGCAATAACGTTAGCTTCTTCGATTGTATTTCGAATATTTGCTCTGCATTCAGCCTGAGTTTCTTTTAATGCATTCTCTCTTTTTGAATCGAATTCTTGAGCTTTATCAATACAATTTTTTGCATGATCATAATTTGATGCAATATATTCTTCTCTTTTTCTGATAATATTTAGAATCGGATTATAGAATATAGCATTCATGATCATAATGAATACAACAAAACTCAAAATTGCGATTAAAAAAGTAGCATTAAATTCAACCATTTTAAATACCTATTTAGAAATTAGCATAATAGCAATAAATAACGCATAAATAGCTGTAGCTTCTGCCAGACCAGCACCAATAATAAAGTTTTTGAAAGCTTCAGCTTTAATTTCTGGTTGGCGGGCAATTGCATCTAAAACACCTTTTGTTGCGATACCAAGACCTAAACCTGCACCAATAGCACCAAAACCGATTGCTATACCTGCTCCTAATTTTGCTAAATCTAAAGTTTGTTCTACTGCCATAATTTTTCTCCTTTATTTAAAAATAATTATTATTGTTTATTAGTGTTCTTCCTGAACAGCCATTGAAATATATGTTGTTGATAGCAAAGTGAAAACTAAAGCTTGTATCAGCGCTACAAATAGTTCAAATAGCATAAAAGGAAGCGGAACTATAACTGCAACCAGACTTACAAATGTAGCCACAAGTAGTTCTCCGGCTAAAATATTTGCAAAAAGTCGAAGTGCAAGTGAAAATGGTCTTACAAAGAGTTCCAAAGTATCAACAAGAGTTACTATTATTCCGTCAATAGTGAAACCTTTGAAGAAAAATTTAAATCCGTTACGTTTAACTCCATAAAATATATAATAAATAGAAACAACAACTGCCATAGCTGCTGTCATGTTTATATCGTTGTTTGGTGAAGCTAATTCTCCATGCGCAAGGTGGATTAGCTTGAAAGGTAGCTGTCCTACAAGATTAGCGGTCAAAATAAACATAAATAGCGTTAATATGATGGCTATATGTTTTTGGGCTTCATCGTTACCCATACTTGCTTTTGATATATTGTTAAAATATTTAATTATATTTTCTCCTACAAGTTGAAGTTTACCCGGAACCATATCTAATTTTCGAGTTGTAAACAGTGCTAATACGATTAATAAAAGCATAGAAAGCCACATTGTTAAAACTGTATCCACATTAACAGATACGGACTGTCCAAAGATATTAGTTGTATAAACCCAATGTTCCATTTTTCTCCCTCTTTGCAACTATTATATTAACACTGAAAAAAAATTTTCGCAATTCTTTTTTTGTTTGTTATATAATAATCCTACACGCGTGTATTACCTCAGGGGAGAACATGAAAATATTAGGGTTAGAAGAGATAGATTCAACGAATAACTATGCGAAAATGAATATCGATTCATTTGAAGACAAAACAGTTATTTATGCAAAACGCCAAAACTCAGGGCGCGGACGTTTAAATCGTTCATGGGTGGATTTGGGTGATGGTAATTTATTTATGTCTATTGTTTTAAAACCTTCGAATTCATTTAATGAAATTTACCCTAATATAACACAATATTTATCGGTTTCTTTATGTAAAGTCCTTGAATGTTATGGGCTTAAACCTCAAATTAAATGGCCCAATGATGTTTTGATTGACGGTAAAAAAATAGCAGGAATCCTTTCTGAAACCGTTATGGAAGGTCACTTGTTAAAAGGGCTTGTTCTTGGCATTGGTGTTAATTTAAATTCATGCCAGAAAGATTTAGAATCAATTGAAAATAAAATCGCGACAAGTTTAAATTTGGAAATTGGACAAGATATTGATTTGAATGCTTTTATGGCACCGTTATTAAATGAGTTCTTTGCAAACTATGATGAGTTCTTAAATTCTGGATTTAAACTTATAAAAGATGAATATATTAGTAGAACTTGTTTCTTGAATAAAGAGATACGTGTTCAGGTATTTAATAATATAAAAACAGGGGTTGCTAAATCTATAAACGATAAAGGCGAGCTTGTTTTGTTATCAAACGACAATAATGAATTTGTACTTACAATAGGAGATATTTTATGAATGAAAATTTAGCAAACGGATTAGTATTGCTTGGAATGGGGATGGGATTTGTTTTAGCATTTCTTACTATTTTGATTTTCACAATGAAAATTATGTCAAAAGTAGTATGCTATTTGAACAAAATCTTTCCTGAAGCAGTAGAAGAAGTAAAATCTACAGTTAAAAAAGCCGCAGCAAATGCTGATGAAGCAATTGCAGTAGCTATCGCAGCGATTATGGCAAAACGTGGAAATTAGTAGGATTTAATACAATATTTATAATTAAATGAAAGGATAAAATTTATGGGAAAGAAACTTATTAAAGTTATGGATACGTCTTTTAGAGACGGTTTCCAATCTGTTTATGGTGCCAGAGTATTTGTAGATGATTTTCTACCAGCATTGAAATCTGCAGTAGATGCAGGCATCAGACACTTTGAAGTTGCAGGTGGTGCAAGATTCCAATCACCAATTTTCTATTGCAACGAAAATGCATTTGAAACAATGGATAAAATCAGAGCTGCTGTAGGACCTGATATTAACTTACAATCATTGGCTCGTGGTGTTAATGTTGTAGGTCTTGATTCTCAACCTAGAGATGTTATTGATCTTCACGCAAAAATGTTCGCTAAGCACGGTGTTACTACAATTAGAAACTTTGATGCTTTGAATGACGTTAATAACTTATTATATTCAAGCCAATGTATTAAAAAACATGGGTTAAAACATGAAGTTACAATTACAATGATGGAATTACCTATCGGATGTACCGGTGCTCATGACGTTGATTTCTACGAAAGAGTTCTTCGTTCAATTCTTGATGCTGGTATTGAATTCGATTCATTAGCATTTAAAGATGCTTCAGGTACTTCTTCTCCTAGAAAAGTATTTGAAACAATTAAAAGAACTCGTGAAATTCTTGGTGCTGATGCTGATATCAGATTCCATTCTCACGAAACAGCAGGTACAGGTTTATCTGCATACTTAGCTGCTTTAGAAGGTGGAGCAAACTGCATCGACTTGTCTATGAAACCTGTTTCCGGCGGAACGGCTCAACCTGATATCGTTTCTATGTGGCACGCATTGAAAGGTACTGAATATGATTTAGGTATCGACGTTGAAAAAATCTTAGAAACAGAAGAAATCTTCAAAGATTGTATGAAAGATTATTTCTTACCACCTGAAGCGTTGGCTGTTAACCCTCAAATTATTCAATCTCCACTACCAGGCGGGGCTTTAACAGCTAATACTCAAATGTTACGTGACAATAACTTGATGGATAAATATCCTGAAGTTGTTGCTGCAATGAAAGAAGTTGTAGAAAAAGGTGGTTTTGGTACTTCTGTAACTCCTGTTTCTCAATTCTATTTCCAACAAGCATTCAACAATGTAATGTTTGGTAAATGGCAAAAAATCGCTGAAGGTTACGGTAAAATGGTTCTTGGTTACTTTGGTAAAACTCCTTGTGAACCAGATGCTGAAATTGTTAAAATTGCTTCAGAACAACTTGGTTTACAACCAACAACAGAAACAGTTGTTGACTTGAATGATAAAGATGAAACAAAAGGTCTTGCTGTTGCTCAAAAAAGACTTGAAGAAGCTGGACTTGAAGTTAATGATGAAAACTTATTCATCTCAGCTGCTTGTAAAGAAAAAGGTATCTTATTCTTACAAGGTAAAGCAACAATCGGTGTTCGTAAAAATGAAAATAAATCAGAAGTTCCATCTTCTTGCGAACCAGCTGGAAATGGTTATACAGTTACTGTTAACGGTAAAAAATATGCTGTTTCACTTGATGGCGGAAAAGCTACTGTTAACGGTAAATCATATGATATCAACGTAAAAGAAGGTATTGAAGAAAAAGCTGCAGTTTCTGGTGAAGGAACTCCAATCAAAGCAGCATTACCTGGTAACGTATTGAAAGTATTGGTTTCTGAAGGCGATTCTATCGCTGAAGGTGATGTAATTGCTGTAGTTGAAGCTATGAAAATGGAAACTGAAATTAAATCACCTGTTAGTGGTACTGTTAAATCAGTTGATATTGAAGTAGGTAATAAAGTTCAAACAGGTCAAGTATTGGTAACTGTAGGTTAGTCAAGGGGGTAAAGAAAAATGATATTTTCAGAAGGATTAATGAGCCTATGGCAATCTACAGGTATTTACAACATGATTGAAAAGGCTGACCCAACAATCACAAATGCTGTTGAGCAGTTTTTACACCAATTTGGTCACCCGATTATGTTGGTTATATGTTTGTTCTTGTTATGGCTTGGTATTAAAAAACAATATGAACCTTTGCTATTAGTTCCGATTGCTTTCGGTGGTTTATTGTCAAATATTCCAATGGCAGGAATTGCTGAACCTACAGGGTTCTTAGGAATAATTTATGAAGCTGGTATTCATAAAGGTTTATTCCCGTTAATTATTTTCATGGGTGTCGGTGCAATGACAGACTTCGGTCCGTTGATTGCAAACCCTAAGACTGCACTTTTAGGTGGTGCTGCTCAATTCGGTATTTTTGGTGCTTTACTTTTAGCACTTTGCTGTTTTGGTTTCACTCTACCTCAGGCTGGTGCAATCGGTATTATTGGTGGTGCTGACGGTCCAACTTCTATTTATGTAACTTCTAAGCTTGCTCCTGAATTACTTGGTGCAATTGCAGTTGCTGCATATTCATATATGGCTTTGGTTCCAGTTATTCAACCTCCAATTATGAAATTATTAACTAACGATGCTGAAAGAAAAATTCAAATGGATCAACTTCGTTTAGTTTCAAAAAGAGAAAAAATTGTATTCCCACTAGTTGTATTATCATTGTGTATAATCTTCTTACCTGATGCTTGCCCATTAGTTGGTGCTTTGACATTTGGTAACTTATGTAAGGAATGCGGTGTTGTTGACAGGCTTTCTGATACAATGCAAAATGCCCTTATTAACATCGTTACAATTTTCTTAGGATTATCTGTTGGTTCTAAATTGTCAGCAGAACAATTCTTAACTGTTCAAACATTATTCATCTTAGTTTTAGGTATCATTGCATTCTCATTTGCAACAGCTGCAGGTGTGTTGATGGCTAAACTTATGAACGTTTGTATTAAAATTAGTGCAAAAATTAAAGGTGTTGAACCAAAACTTATTAACCCGTTAATAGGTTCTGCTGGTGTTTCTGCTGTTCCAATGGCAGCTCGTGTTTCAAATAAAGTAGGTTTAGAATATAACTCTCAAAACTACTTATTGATGCACGCTATGGGACCAAATGTTGCTGGTGTTATCGGTTCTGCTGTTGCTGCCGGTGTATTACTTGCTCTTTGTCACTAATTTTTATCAATATAGTTAAAAAGCTCCTCATTCGAGGAGCTTTTTTATGTGATTCTATCGTATTCTAAACCTAGATCTTTCTTTGATATTGGAGCTATGTCAATTTCCGTGCTTCCAATAAATCGGATTTCTTCAGAGAGTTTTCGTTTTATTAGATTATTGATTCGGATTTCATCTTTCGGTAAAAATGTTCGGGTTTCGTTAATATCCTTGCAGTAGTCTGTAATTCGTTCGGCAGCATCTGCAATTTCTGGATACCTGCGTTTTATAACTTTTGACAAGTTGTTGAAACTATCAACAACTTGATTTGAATATAATTTATTCGTATCTACATTTCCTAATTTTGATAATAAATTTAAACGTGCAGGGTAAGATGTTTTTGCATCATCTAGAAACATTCCACAAGCTGCTTCAAGTACACTTTTAGTCGGAACTTTAATTCCAAATGATTGAGAGTATCCATTTATATTTCTAATTTCCATATTTGTCTCCTAGTTACTCTTCTAATGTTTATAAATATATTTTTTGCTATTTTTGTAATAAAATTTAAAAAAGGAGTAAATATGTCTAAAAATCTTGCAATAATAAAATCTGAAAATGTTGAAATAATTGAAGCTATAGAACAATATTTTGCGAATAAAGATGTTAAAATTGTATATTTTGATACTCTTGAGGAGATGAATTTATCTAATATTCAAATTGATTTGGTTACTCAGTGTAGTTTTGTGAAAACGAGCAATTATTCTTACTTTGATAATAAAAAAGTACCTATGCTAAATCTTCATCCGTCTTTATTACCATCTTTTGCTCAAGAAGGCGCGTTGGAAGTTTCTTTTGTTAGTGGAATAAAAGTTGGCGGTATTACTATTCATAAAGTTGAACCGAACATGTTTTATAGTACTATACTTGCCCAGTATCCGGTATTGATAGGTTTAACAACACATTTAGAAGAATACAAGCAAGAACTCATTGCTGTTTCTAGAAAATTATATCCTTTAGTTATAGATGCGATTTTGTCAGATAAAGTTTTTGATTTTGCAGATTTATTTAAAAATTCGTGTAGCGGTCATTGCGGCGGATGTAGTGGAAATCATTGTTCACATTGATCTTCTTTTTCTACAACAATGTTTAGTTTTTCAATTACACCATTGAAAAATGATTTTGGCTCGTCAAAATTTAATTCATCCGATTCTAATCCAAATTCAGGCATGTTTGGATTTGTGTTTCGTTTTTTACCAGAGTAAATGGATTTTACTTCTTTAATTATTGATTCATTCATTTTGATTGTTTAAGCCTCTTAATTCTCATACAGGGTATAACTTTTATTGTTTTGTTTGGGGTTATAATAACTCCATTGGTTCTACGCAGAACTCAATAATATGTGGTCCTTTTGTTGAAAATACCGATTTTAAGGCATTATCTATTTCAGATAAGGTTGTAACTCTAGTCGCTGCTATTCCATAACTTTCCGCCAGTTTAATAAAATCGGGGTTAGATATTTTAGTTTCGGAAAAACGACCATCACAATGTTTTTCTTGCAATTGTCTTACCA
>JAAVBM010000099.1 GCA_014803505.1 bacterium
GGAATTTATGATTATATCACAGTAGATTCCGAAGAGTATGAAATTCTTATAAAAACTGTTAACTGCTTTAAATTAAACACATTTAAAACAATAGAAAAACGAAATGAAAAATTCTTATATCAGCTTGGGGTTATTGACGAAAAAACAAGCTTATATAAATATAATCATTTAAAAGATATTTTCTTTGATATATCAGAAGATTTAAAAATTCAAAATGGAGTTTTGGCAATTATCACTTTAGATGAAAAAACAAAAACTCGAATTTCAACAAATCGTCTTGCCGGTGTCATCAGAAACTCTGTTAGAGGGGATGATATTGTTGCTACTGCTCGAGGAGGTAAATTTTATTTAGTCTTACCAAATATTAATATTGAAGGAACGAAAACTTTAATACAAAACCTACAAAATAAAATGGGAGATGATTTTAAAATTCGAGCAGGCCTGAGTAAAATTGGTATTCAATCATTCGATGTGTTAGATAAAAACACTCAGGACAGTCTGACTTCAGCCATCCAAAATGATGAACTTTGCGTATCTTTAGCTGATAGTACAAGTGCCTCAAACCTATGGCTTGAAGATGACAATATTCAACCTGAAAAAGATTTTAAATTATTCAAAATGGCATTCACAAATAAGATGAAAAATGTAATTACACCAGTATTTTTCAGATTTCAAAAAGAATGCGAAACAAAATTGACAAATACACAAGTTAGCCAATATGCAAATAATATTGAAAGCGTATTTTCACTAAAAAATGAAAACCTTCATAGTGAATTGATTCTGAGATTTAATGGATTTGCAAAATTTAAAATAGAAATTTGTCATAGTGGTTTAGATAGTGCTGAAAATACCAAAATTGAAATTCCATTAAGCAAATTAACAGATAAAGAATTAACAAAATTATTAAACCAATTAAAAAAAGAATACAAAGAGCACGCATTTAAATATGAGGATTAAATAAATGTTAAATATAGATAACAGCATACTTGTAATAATTGATATTCAAGACAGACTAGTAGGAATGTCAAAATATGGACTTGAGGTTGCTCAAAATGCTACAAAACTCACTAATGCCGCATCTATATTAAACATTCCAACAATAATAACAGAACAATATCCACAAGGATTAGGACAGACAGTATTTGAACTTCGATCAAACCTAACATCTGAAACTTGCACTATTGAAAAGACAGCATTTTCGGCAATGTTAGAACCTGAGTTTGTAAACAAATTAAAAACCACAGAAAGAAAACAAGTTATACTCTGTGGAATAGAAACTCACATATGCGTACTTCAAACTGCTTTTGATCTAATAAAAGAAGGATACGAAGTTTACATAGTCAAAGACGCATGTGCTAGCCGCAACAAAAAAGAATACAAAACAGGATTAAACTTATTACAACAATATGGTGCAAAAATCTCTTGCGTAGAAATTGCTTTATTTGAATTATTAAAAACATCAAAACATCCAAATTTTAAAGAAATTCAAGCTTTAATCAAATAGTAAATTTAGTATTTACCCCTTTTAACGACTGAAAATAACCATTTCACAGTTTTTACAATCAAATTTCAATGGATATTTTTGTCCTTTAGCATCAACAAGATATAGTTTTTTACATGGAGACCCACATAGTCCAGCTGCAAATTTAAGACAATGTTTAGTTCGCATAAGTTCTATACCTGACGGAATTTTATCAAAAGTCTCTAATGCTGATTCGCAAACCGAACAATTACAATTTTCATAGAACAATTTTGCTTCAGAATTATAAACATTTGCACGGTAATCAACTTCGGATTTTATAAAAGGTACGTATTTAATAGGTTTTTGGAGTATATGCCTATAATTCTGTAATCTTTCTTTACTTAACAAACTTAATATTTCACGTCTAATTTCATTGATCTTAGAAACAGGTAAGAATGGAATATTATCGTCAGTAATAGCTATATTCAAAGAATAATATTCACTTTCACCAGTCTTTTTAAGCTGAGTTACAATATTATCTTTCATTTTTTCAAGATTATTAGGCTTTTCTCCCTCAGGAATGACAAGTTGAACCGAATTACCATCTTCATCTGTAGCAGTTAATGTACCATTTGATAAATCAAAAGAAACACCAATACGTCTTATAGTTTTAGAGTTTTCAAGCAATTTTTCAAATTTCACGTCCTGATTTCTATATAATATAGTGCCTGTTTGAATACCATTCATTTTATTAGGATAAACTTTATTTCCTTCAACTTTATTTACTAAAAAACCGGTCATTTCACCATCTTTTATAAAGCATAATCCATCCTGTACAGATAAATCTGCATCGATTTCGAAATAATTATGGAAAATTCTGGTAACTTTACCTATTTTCTCCCCACGTGATTTTGGAGAAAGGAAGTTAAAACATTGGGTTCTACCATTTAAGAAATAATCAGTATAACTTCGATTAAAAGTTTTGTTAACATTTGGTTCGAAATCTAAAAAAACTTTACCAGAAGACGATCTTGTTGCATATTTATTTAATAAATTATTATAATAGGCAACAACATTTTTTACATAATTTTTATCTTTTAGACGTCCCTCAATCTTAAAAGATTTTACCCCGGAATTAATAAGTTTTTCAATACTTTCAGACCCATTAAAATCTTTCAATGATAGTAAATATTTATCTTTTAATAAAACTTTTCCATTTTCATCAACAAGAGAATATTTCTTTCTACAAGGTTGTGCACATTCTCCACGATTGGCAGAACGCCCGCCATTGGCATAAGAGAAGTAACACTGCCCACTATAAGAAACACAAAGAGCTCCATGTATAAAGGTTTCGATTTCGCAATCAGTATTTTCACAAATATGCTCAATCTGCTCAGTCGAAAGTTCTCTTGCCAGAATAACTCTGGTAAGCCCTAAAGTATCGAAAAACTTAGCCTTTTCAAGTGTTCTATTATCACATTGTGTACTTGCATGAATTTGAATAGGAGGTAACTTGCCATCTATTGCAGCTTTTATCAAGCCCATATCTTGAACAATAATAGCGTCAACTCCAATATTATATAGGTTTTCCACTAATTTTATCGCATCAGTTAACTCAGTATCATTAAGAATTGTATTAATAACAACATGTACCGCCACATAAAATTTATGTGCAAATTTAACTAATTTTTCAATATCTTCCAGTGAATTAGGTGCATTTTTACGAGCCCCAAAATCACTCGCGCCGATATAAACAGCATCTGCACCACTATTTATAGCGGCTATTGCAGTTTCTAAATTTTTCGCAGGAGCTAATAATTCTACTTGTTTCATAAGTATATTTTATAACAAAGTTATGAATATATTGTAATATTTAGAATAAATTTTACATTTAATGATAGAATTAAATGAAGAGGTGTATATGAAAATAGCATTAATAAATCACGGATGTGCAAAAAACTTGGTAGATGCTGAGCTAATGCTTGGTTTACTTGATAAAAACGGATATACGATTACGCTGGATGAAAATGATGCAGATATAGTAATTGTTAATACATGTTCTTTTATACATGACGCTGAGCAAGAATCAGTACAAAGTATATTGCAGATGATAGATGAAGGAAAAAAGGTTATCGTTGCAGGTTGCCTATCACAAAAACACGATAAAGACCTAAAAGAAGCAATACCAGAACTTGCAGGAATGATCGGAACGTCAAATTTAAACGACATTATTAAAATTGTTAAAAATATTGAAAGAGAAAAGGAATATCAAAGTATAATTGATAAAGCTCCAAAATATATTTATCCTGAAGAAATTGAACGTCAACAAATTACAATGGGTGCAAGCTCATATATCAAAATTGGCGAAGGATGTAACTATAGATGCGGATATTGTATTATACCTAAATTGAGAGGTAATTATATTTCTCGACCTATTGAAAATATAGTTAATGAAGCAAAAAAATTAGCAGCTAAAGGCGTTACTGAAATAATACTTATTGCACAAGATACGTCTTCATATGGAATTGATTTATATGGCAAACAAGCTCTTCCTGAATTGCTTGAAGAACTTAATAAAATAGAAAATATATCTTGGATAAGAATTATGTATGCATATCCGACACAAATGACGGATGACTTAATAAATGCCATTGCCAAATTAGATAAAGTGGTGAAATATGTTGATATTCCGCTACAACATTCACATCCAAGAGTTTTGGAATCTATGAAACGTCCAGTTATGGATTATAGAGAATTAGTAAAGAAAATTAGAGATAAAATCCCTGGAGTTTCAATTAGAACCTCGCTAATTGTAGGTTATCCGGGAGAAACAGAAGAAGAATTTGAGCATTTATATCAATTTGTTAAGGATGTAAAATTTGATAGAATGGGTGCATTTGAATACTCACGAGAAAAAGATACTTACTCTGACACGCTAAAAGGGCATCTTTCAGCAAAGATAAAACAAGAACGTAGAAATAAACTAATGGAATTACAACAAAAAATTTCATTAGAAAACAACCAAAAATATATTGATACAACCATAAAATGTATCGTTGAGGGATACACTGATGATGGCGTTATTATATTACGTTCTGAACATGATGCTCCTGAAATTGACGGGCTTGTGTATGCAAACTGCGAAAGACAAGTTGTACCTGGAGATATCGAAAACGTAAAAATAACCGAAGCCGATGAATACGATTTGTTCGGACAGATAGTAGATTAAAACATAAGAGGGAATATGGAATACATAGAAAATAAAGAATTGGAAGAAAAGGAAGTAAAAGGCATATTTACAGATATGCTAAAATATGCACCTTCAAAATTATGCGGTATGCTTGGAAATGTTATAACAGTTCCTATTTATACAAGCTTATTCACAACCGAACAATATGGCTTATATACAATTTCAATAGCTATGCTTTCATTTTTGTGCATAATTTTCTCGGATTGGGTAGGACTTTCCGGATTAAGATTTTTTAGACATCACCAGTTAATGGATGACCTTCCTAAATATCTGACAACACTTGTAACAATTTTAACAATGAACATGCTACTTATGTTTGCTATTTCATTCTTATTTAAAGATAGTTTATACAGTTTCTTCCATGTTCCTTTCAAATATTTTCTAGCTGTATTATTCTTAATTATACCAGTAGCAATAAGAGCTTTGCTATCTCAAATACTTAGAGCTCAATTAAAATCAATTTCATACACAATAACAACAATATTAAACCAGTTTGCAACCATATTTTTAGCAGTATTCTTTGCTAAATTTTTCAATATGGGAGCAGCATCTATACTTTTAGGTATGGGAATATCAATATCTCTAATCGATATATTATTACTATATCAAAGTGAAATTATAAAGATTTTTAAATTTCAAAAAATCGAATGGAAATTTATCGTTCCAATTATGAAATATGGAATACCTATTGCTGCAACATCCCTCAGTGCTTGGATTATAACCCAAAGTAACAAATTTATAATGAACAGCATAAGCGGATTTTCAAAAGCTGCACTTGTAGGTGTAGGTTACGGCTTAACTTTACCAATATTGATGACTTTATTTGCAATGATTACAGTTGCAGCGATACCAAGAATTATTAACTTATATGAAGCAAAAATTGATGTTCGACCAATTATCTCTAGATTTTTAGGTTACTACATACTTGTTTCTTTACCTATAATAACTATTATTTCGCTATATAATGTCGAATATACACATTTGTTTACAAACGAAAAATTCTATGAAGCTAGTACATTAGTACCTTATTTTTCATTTGGAGTATTTTTCTTAGCAATGACAGACTATACAACACTTCAATACCATCTTGCAAACAAAACTCATATTGAATTTATGATCAAGCTTATTTCAGGCATTGTAGGTGTAATACTAAATATTGTATTAATACCAAAAATGGGACTGGTTGGTGTTGGTATCGCGACATTAGCTGCGAATTTTTTATATTTATTCTTAAGTGCAATTATTGTGCTACCGGATTTAAATATAAAATTTCCTAAATATACAATTTTTAAAATAATTTTATCAACAATACCAACAGTAGGAATACTATATATACTTAAGACGTACTTAAGTAATATTCCTGCACTGATTCAAATGATAATTTTACTTGTTTTATTCTACGCAATTTACATTGGAACAAGTAAAATAATCATTAAATCCTCTGATTAATAAATCTTCATATTTTTTATGTCGATAGCAATTTTATATATTCATAGGCGTTATTAATATAGTAATAGTTTTGAAGCATGGCTTAAAAAAAAGTAATAATATGCGTTATTTTCCTTTGGTCTTGCTACAATGGGACTATTGACCAGTAAAAAAGTAAATTTTATAACGTTATGAAAGGATATTGACATGAAAAATAGCCGAAAAAGATCCAAACGTGTTCTTGCTTCTGCTTTGACAGCATTGTTTATTGCGCAACAATCAATGCTGCTATCAGTTGTCGCTAGTGATATTACAGGTGTGACAAATGGCGGACATGGAACTTTTAACATAAATCCGGAACATGCTTCTGGAAATGTTGGTTTTAGAGGTTACGAAAACTTTAATTTAGACCAAGGTGATATAGCAAACTTAATTTATCACCTAAACGGTGTTGACCTAACAACATTTATCAATTTGGTTGACAATACAATTAATATCAATGGTTTACTTAATACAGTAAATAAAAACGGAGATTTTACAAATGGTAAAGCAATTTTTGTTTCTCCAAACGGTATGATTGTAGGTGCTTCCGGGGTATTAAATGTTGGTTCACTAGGAGTATACACTCCAAATTCAGGATACTACAACAGCGCTAAAAGAAGATTAGAAGCTAAAACAATTACAGCTGATGAAGTTCCAACACTTATTAAATCAAATGGTGGAGGAGAAATCACAATTGATGGTAAAATTCTTTCTGCCGGCGGAGTAGATTTAAAAGGCGGACAAATTACCGTTGGGCAAAATGCAGGTGTTATTGGCGGAATAAATCCAGAACAAATGTTAGCACTAACATCAGAAAAACAAGCTAATGATTTATTCAATAAACTAGTAAATACTGATAATATAAATAGTGGTAATAAATTTATCAGTAATGAACAAGGACAAATCAATATTACATCAAGTAAAGGTACAGATATTCAAGGTAGTGTAATCAATTATGCTACTGGAGATGATAGTAAAATCTACATCAATAACACTGGAGATAATGGAATCAAAATTGCCGGAGATGTTGTTAATACAAAAGGTAAACTAGATATTCACAACAACAAAGGTAACTTGGTTATCTCTGGAAATGTAAAAAATGATGGTACTACAAGAATTTGGAACTCTCCATATAAAGTATACTCAGAAGTTGAACTTGATAACGGGTTAACAATTACAGGTAATGTTGATACAAAAGGCACACTTGATATAAGAAATAGTGGCGAAAGAGGTATCGATATTTCCGGAAGCATTCGTCATGACGGAGATGCCTTTATTACTAATGGTGCAACTCCAGAAATCGTAACCTTTGGAAATACTATGGGCGGCTTGAATGTATCAGGAAACATTGAAAACACTGGCAACATCGTATTCCTTAACACAGTTGACGGTGTTGATGGTATGAATATCACCGGAGTTGTTAATGCTGGCGAAACTGCAACATTCACAAACCATGGTCAAGCCGGTTTAAATGTTTTAGAAGAAGGTAAAATTGCAGCAACAAATGTTGTAATGGAAAACACTGGAGAAATGGGTGTTAACATTGATTCTAAAGCAAGAATTAATTCAACAAATGACACAACTATTATTAATGATTCAGTTGGTGGAGTTAACGTTAAAGGCTTAGTAAATGCACAAAATAATGTAAAAGTTCTATCTGATAATGGTAATGTTGTTATCGGTGATGATACCGAAAACAATAACTATATTACTGCGGGTAATAATATTGATATAACTGTAAATAAAGGAAGCATCCTTAACTATGGTGTTATCAAAACATTATTAAATGCTGGCGGCGACTTAACAATGACCGTA
>JAAVBM010000100.1 GCA_014803505.1 bacterium
AAACTTATTAATTATTACTTAAAACTAAATGCAATGTTGCAAGATTTTTAATCGATAACATCGTATGTTTGTTTTGTTGTTCTTTTGAAATATTAAAGATTCTGATAATTCTTTGAATTTCTGCTAAATCTTTATATGATTCAATTTTATAAACATTATTAATTGGATCCGCTACTACTGACATCAAAGTGTTTAATTCTTGTTCTTTCATGTTATCGATTATCCTCTTTCCTATATACTCTTATATAAAGTATTTTTTTTAGTGAGAATTGCCTTTTATGATTTATTTCAGTTAACAGAACTTAACAAAAAGCAGAATTCCAATAATATTAAGCCAAATAATCAATATTAACAGCATTGAATTCTGTTAACATATTCGGATGATCAAGACTGTAAGGTCCATCACCATATACAGCTTGAGCAAACTCATTTTTAACATTGTTTTCTGTTCTCATATAATTAGAACCATCAACAACAACCTGAGTTTCCTCAATACGTTTTGAGGCAGAATTACGATTATAGTCTGAAGGTATTCCTACAGCAGGTTTAAAACTTGATGCAGAGTAAACGTTATCCATATTTCCTATATCCCTATTAATATTATAACGTATTTAAATATAAATTTAAACCCCATGGTGAAAGCCATTAAAAAAATTCAAACCGTCTTAATAGAATATAATAATTTATTATTAAAACCAATCACAAGATCCTTTACCGCAAAGAACACTATCTAAATCGTCCATAGTTTCTCTTTTGGTCATTTCGTAAGTTACAGGAGTTATAGAAATCTTGTTATTTCTAACTGCAGCAATATCAGTAGGTGCATCTTCCGGTTCGCTAATAAGTTCGCCTGCCATCCAATAATAAACTTTGCCCCTTGGATCAACTCTTTTCTCGTAGTCATCAGTAAACATTTTTCGCCCTAGCTCAGTTATAGCAACACCTGCAATATCATCTGACTCTAATAGTGGAACATTTACATTCAAAATACTTTTCTTAGGAAACTGAAATTCTTTTAATTTAGTTAATAATGAAGCAGTAAATTTAGCAGAAAGTTTAAAATCATCATAATCAGCCTGCATACTGGCAAGAGATACTGCAATACTCTTGAAACCAAGCATAGCACCTTCCATAGCACAACTAACAGTTCCCGAATATAAAATATCCGCCCCTAAATTAGGTCCATGATTTATACCGGAAATCACAAAATCTGGCTGTTCATTAGCTGAAAGAATAGCATTGATACCTATTTTTACACAATCTCCCGGAGTACCTGTAGTAACCCAAGTTCTCTTAGCGCCATGTTGAGCATCAAGTTCTTCAACTCGCAACGGAGTATGCAAGGTCAAAGAATGCCCAGCAGCACTGCGTTCTCTATCTGGTGCAATCACATATACATTATGATATTTTGATAATTCTTCCGTTAACGCTCTTATTCCATTAGCTGCAATCCCGTCATCATTAGATATCAATATATTCATTGTTTTCTCCTAAATAATAGTACTTTCCATACATTTTAGTATAAAACACTAAACATAAATTTTCATATTATTAAGCATTGTAACAAGATTTATAAATTCACGAAAAAATATAGCAATTATATATACGAAAAATACTTTATATACATGTAAACACGAGGAAGACGCTTAAATGAGGAATCAATACAGACTTTTAAGCACACTTCACACTTCACTATTACGAGGAATGATACAAAATTTTACATTCCAACGCCTTTATTCTAAAGGCGTTTTTTTTATTTATAGATCAGTTGTACAATAAGGACATTTGGTAGCTTTAATATCTATAACAGAAAAACAACGAGGACAACTCTTTGTTTCCAAAGCTTCTTCAGCTTCACAATTCTTTTTAGTAAGTGCTTGAAGTTTATTAATCGCCTTTATCAATAGAAATACAGCAAAAGCTACTAATAAGAAACTAATTAAAGTGTTAATAAAAACACCATAATTTATTGTAACCGCACCTGCGGATTTTGCAGCTTCAAGAGATGGATATTTAACAATTTCGCCACTGGAATTTGGTAATGTGAAATATAGATTTGTAAAATCAACTTTCCCCATCATCCAGCCTAAAGGCGGCATTATGATATCACTAACCATAGAATTAACAATCTTACCAAAAGCTGCACCGATTATAATACCAACAGCCATATCTATTACATTACCACGCATTGCAAATGTTTTAAATTCATTAAGATTTCGTTTTAAAAACTCTAACATATATACTCCTTCTTTTTGCTAAATTATACAATAAAAATTATATTGATAAATTATCCTAACTAACAAAAAAAGACGGAAATTAAATTTCCGTCTTTTTTATTTTCTTATATATGTTTAATAACTTGTTTTGACTGTTCTTGAACCTTTATTTGTTCTGACTGATTTTTAACTTCAATTTGTTTTTTTCTACCAAACTTAAACCAATCAAAGTAGTATTGACATCCAATTTGGAAACCAATACCGGTTCTTCCACCGTTTCTGAAGGTCAATTGGCCATATGAATTCAAACGATCTTTCCAAGTTTTAGTTAACCCAATACCATATTGGAAATAACCATGTTTCATTTGGACATTATCAAGTATAACATTACCAGCTCTACCAGTTAAATCATCATTGATATTAAACAGATACTGGAATGTAGCATACATACTCCAAGTTTCTCTTGCATAAATCAAGTTCAAACCAGGAGCAACACTAACACCATTCATTACACCTGAATTCATAGCCATCTGACCATAATTAGTGTACCAGCTTTGTTTTCCAAAGAAATTATAAGAAACAAAAGCATTAGGCTGAACCGTAAAGTGTTTTGTAGGATGGAAGTTATATGCAGCTTTAGCAGCAGTACCAGCATACCAGTTTGCAGCATCATCTTTATATCCGCTTACGTGCATATCATTGAAATATCCACCTGCGTAAGCAAGAATAGATCCTACAAAATTATCCTTCATAAAGGTACCCATCATACCTAATTGACCACCATTTTGGTACATACTTACATTATCAAAGTATTGATGTGCACCATTGTAACCAATGTAAGCAGTAGGAACTAATTTCCAGTTTTGTTTCAAATCAATAACCGGCATATCAGCACCAATCAATGTACCGTAGAAGTTGTTACCAACTCTTAGATTTTGAGTCATTGAAAGTTTTTCAAATGATGCGAAATTCTTAATCCATAATCCGCCATCTTTTTGAGTATATTGATAAGGACCAACATAGTTACCTTCATTCAAAGCATACTTGTTAGCATCCATATTCAAGAATCTGCTGCTTTGTAAACCAACATGGTTAGTCAACATATCATTAACCAATAATTGGTTGTTATGCATTGCTAATGTTGCAACTTGACCACGGAATACTTGAGGATTGTATCTTGATAAAGAAGATTGCAATACTCCAGGAACTGATTCAAACATTCCTAACTCTTTATTCCATTTTTGATAATTTTCTAATTTATACCAACCGATTGGAGTGAAAATTTCTTTATCAGTTTGAGTAAAATTAATATTAGCTGCAGTTTGTTTATCAACATTAGATAAATCGAACATATTCATAATAATATGTCTATCAATCGGAGCTTTTCCTGTAATTTTCCAATCATCAGCAAACTGCCAGTCACTAACGTTAATTTGACCACCGTCTAAATCAGTAATGGAACCGATAACAAATTTATCGTGCTTCCAATCTCTACCGTTAATATCAACAGTAAAATCAGCATAACCATTATTATAAATATCTAAGTTTTCAATAGTATTAGAATTGATCTGCCAGTTCATATCATGAATAGTTGAATCAATACCATTGAATACTAATCTATTAAAGTTAACATCACCAGAAAGGATATTCAAATCAGTGCCTGTAAGATTGGTTTTAGCATTAAAGTTTGCACTCTTACCTGAAGACAGATTAACTGTTGAATCTTTAAAATCAACATCTCCGTTGAAATTAGATTTTGAACCTGAAGTTAAATTCAACTTAGTATCAACAACAGTAACTGTATCTTCAAAGTTAATGCTATTACCAGAATCCACGTTAATTGTTGATCCATTAAAATCAACAGCTTTAGCAAAGTTAGATGCAACACCTGAAGTTAGGTTCAAAGTAGCACCATTTGCTACAGTAACAGTATTATTAAAGTTAATAGAACCTTCTTTACTTGTAGCAGTCATTGAAACTGGTTTTTTCCAACCTTTTTCAGTATTAACTTCAATAGTTCCACCAAAGTTGATATTATTTTTACCCTTAGATTCGGCAATAATAGCACCTCTGGTAACTTCAACTTTACTACCTTCATCATTTGCAAGGTTTAGATCGATATTATCATGATATGTTGAATATTTCATTGTAATATCACGTTCTTGAATCAAATTACCTTTGATTTCATCGGAATGAATACCAATAGTTAAACCTTGACCATCAAGTTTTTCAGCAATTTCTAAATTACCACCAAAACCTTGTTCAAATAATAAGTCACCACCATTATTGATACTAATGAAATTAGTATACTTATCCAAATTACCGTGGAAGTGAACATTACCTTGACCATTTTTATTAATTAAACCATCACCGGCAAAATCAGAATATAAATGAAGCTCTTTAGTTGTTTCAAGGTTTAATACGCCACCATCATTTACTGTTATAAGCTGATTTGTTTCGCCTTCATTAACGGTTTTGAAATTCAAATCATTGAATACATTTAATGTACCGCCGTTATTAACAGTAACATTACCTGTTAGAGTATCTTTTGCTCCAACAGTAGATTTTCCTGTATCACCAAGATCAACTACACTTTGGTCACCGATAACAAGATTTCCATTGATTGTCGCTGTAACATCTGATTTGATATAACTATCTTTTCCAACAAGAGTTAAGGTACTGCCATCTGTAGTAGTTAATTTACCACTTTTAGCAGAAAGTGTGCCGTTAGAATCCAATCCATATTCAAGAGTTCCGTTTGAACCTAGATTAATGTGAGAATCAGCTGACCAAATATCAGAAGTAGTTTCAGTCTTATCAAGAACTACTTTACCCTTTTCACTAATATTCAAAGTTGAATTAGTTAAAGTAGTAACAGCACCACTGTCAATAATACTACTTGAACCTACAATATCAATTGTACTATCTGTAATACTTAAATTTCCACCAGTAGCTTTTAAAACACCATTACCGGTAAAGGTATCAATATTCAGATTACCTGAATCACTTACTGTAACAGTACCGCTCCAAGAATCACCATTATTGATTGTTGTAGTACCATTTTGAACATTCAATGTACCTACAACATTAAGGTCAACATTAGAACCAATATTATCATTTGAATCTACCAATGTTAATACTGCAGCATTAAGAATATTTAATTTACCGTTAGTAGCTTGTAATTTGCCGTTGCTAGTCAAACCATAATCAAACTCACTGTTAGCATTAGTTAATTTAATTAAAGAATCAGCAGCCCAAGAATCTTTAGTTCCACTAAGGACTAAAGAACCACCGTTAATATCAACATTACCACCATTAATCTTTGTAGTAACAGCATCAGCAATTGAGCTACCGGAAGCTAATTCTAAGGTTCCGCCTGTAATATTTACATTACCGGTTTTAGCTTCTAAAGCTCCATTAGCATTAGTTAAGTCTTGGAAATTCAAAGTACCGCCATCAACTACGATTTTAGCAGTCCAAGTATCACCA
>JAAVBM010000101.1 GCA_014803505.1 bacterium
GTCCCCGAAGACGTCACGAGCAACATTGTCAGGATTTATATATTCCGAATCCTCCAGCCACTCATGATGAAGAATCTTTGATGTCACAGAGGTTTTACCCGACCCATTGGGTCCGGCAATAACAATCAGAACAGGACGATGCTCAGTAGCTGCCATTCTTAATTCTATTTATGGCATCGCCCCATTTCTCTTGTGCCGCTTGCGAGGCAGCCTCGATACCGGCAGCCACACGTTCGGCAGCCCGACGAGTGCTTTCTCGGGCATCCTCAGCGACCTCGCGCATAATCTGAGCCATGCGCTCATCGCCCGGTTCCTCCATCGACGTGAGTCGATAACTGTTCATCTGTTCTTCCGACATAATCCATAATCTTTTCTTATTCAACGCCAAAGTTACTAAAAAAGTATGAACCGACATTACTTTTCACCTCTCGTTCTGCCATAAACAACGTAAGAAACGCTTCAGAATACTCAGTATGCGCAGGGTGGTATATTAATTATTGATGTACTAATAGGACGGCTTGCATATTATATATGTGTATACTAAAAACAACGAATATGGCAAGTATAAAAGTTAAATTCCGTCCATCTACCGTTCCGGGGCGAGAAGGGAGCATCTACTATCAGATTCTCCAGGAGCGTAAGCCTCGACAACTTTCCACCGAATATAGGATCTTTTCCGAGGAATGGGATGAGAAACGAGGTCAAATAATCGCCTCTAAGGATTCAAGCAGGATGGTACTGATTACCACAGTTCGTGAGAGTGTTCGTAGTGATGTTGAACGACTGACAAAGATTAACCGCAAATTTGATCTAATAGGGTTGAGTTATACGGCTGATGATGTTATCGAAGAGTTCCATCGCTACCGGGATGAGTATTCCCTGTTCAACTTTATGGAAAAACTTATCCTAAGGCATAAGCAGAACGGTAAGATACGTACATCTGAGACCTATGCCTCTACGCTAAAGAGCTTCAGGAAGTTCCGCAATGATGAGGATATTATGCTCGATTGTATAACCTCTGAAATTATGGAAGAGTATGAAGCATGGCTTAAGGGGAATGGTCTTATACCCAACTCTATTAGTTTCTATACACGAGTACTCCGGGCGGTATATAATCGAGCGGTGGAAGAGGGAATCATAGATAACCGCTATCCATTTCGCAAAGTCTATACCGGGGTAGACAAGACCGTAAAACGTGCTCTACCTCTTCCAATTATAAAGAAAATTATTAGGCTTGAACTATCTATGGCTCCTGCGCTTGACCTCGCCCGTGATATGTTTCTTTTGAGCTTCTATCTACGCGGAATGAGCTTTATTGATATGGCGTTTTTGAAGAAGAGTGATCTTCGAAACGGTAGCGTGACATATCGCCGCCGCAAGACTGGGCAGCAACTCATTATAGCCTGGGAGCCGGAAATGCAGATGATTCTGGATAAGTATCCCGAAAACGATACGGACTATCTTCTACCAATTATAACCAAACCGGTTAATAACGAAAGGAACACTTATCGCAATAAAGGCTACAATATCAACCATAATTTAAAGAAGATTGCCGCGATGGTCGGGGTAAATGTACCGATTACTTTATACGCAGCGAGGCATTCATGGGCAAGTGTGGCAAAAGCAAAAGGCATTCCACTTGGAGTCATAAGCGAAGGAATGGGACATGACTCCGAATACACAACAAGAATCTATCTAGCCGGTCTCGATACATCCGTCGTTGACAAGGCAAACGCTATTATATTGGAAAGTCTTAGAATGCCTAACTGTCTATAGGTTGCTTACTAAATAATACTACTCTCATAGAAATATGGTCGCCTCAGTTCCAATTGGATCTGAGGCATTTTTTGTTTAGCAACCATCCAAATCTCTTGTTTAGAGATACTAACCAGTATGCAAAGGTACAAAATTTTCCCGTAATTAGTAATATACGCAGAGATAATTTTCAGAAAATAATCGTTAGGCAACCTTCATGTTTAGCAAAAGTTAAATGATACAACCTTAAGTGGTTGGGTTTCAGTGTATATTCAATCACACCTCTCTCTAAACAAGAGAGCAGAATCTAAAAAACCGTTCTACATCTCAAGGTGATAAAGAATCGGCTAAATATTTCATCACTTGTTCCTTCTTTTTGGGCAGATATGCCTAAGAACGAGGGAAGAAGAGTTATAGGTTGCTAAGACGACGTGATGACGAATGTTAAAATTGCAAACCACTGAAAGCTAAATATGTAAGATGAGTAGTTTTGTTAACTACGTAAAAAGTATACTTGCAAAGGCCGATGGGAATAAGTTCACTTCAAGCGCGCTTTCCTCGTTTATTTCTTCGGTAAGGTTAAACGTTTCCCCATACTTGACAGAAGATGAACTTCGTCTGTGGGTGGCTAACATGATATTGAGTGGTTTCAAGAAAACGACGCGTAAGAGATACTTCGGTAAGGTCAAGACCCTTTATAACGAATGGTCATCGGATGGTCATCCAAATCCTTTCGGAAAGGCTGTTGATGCCATTGAATGTGATTATGATTACAACTCTTCTCAGACAAAAGCCAATCTTGAGATAATTCCTCGGTTATTAACAAAAACCAAGGACTCCATAGGATGGGAATACATCAATGCTTTTTTTTATTTGCTGTACAATGTAGAGGCTACTTTGGCTGATGCCATCAACCTAAAATTTGATGACCCGATTCCAAACCTACCCCAGATTGACGATATTATGGTAGCTATGAAGGATACCAAGCAATTAAAATACGTGTTTGGTTTGAATCGTGGAACAAAAAGAGCGCCTCAGCTCCAAAGAGAATTTCTTGATGATTTGGTTGCCACACTTCAAATGTCAGGGATGAAATTCAGTGAAAAATTCTCTCGCAAATCTATCACTGCGATATGGATTGCTGCGGCTTTGAGTTGTCATATTCCCCTCAATGAGTTGCGTTCGATGATAACGGATATTCCTGATGAATATGCATTTTTATCCTTGATAAGACCGGAGGAGATATCAAAAGATAGGAAGGTAAAAATCTTAAAAACCGTCGCAAATTCAATCAACAAAAAGACAACTAATTGGTTTGTGATGCGTATGCGCTCAGGCAATACGCCAGAAATCATAAAGAAAGCAATTAAGGATAAGGCATCTGGGATATACGACTCGATGATGTTTTATTCCCCAACACGTATATCATTCCGTGAGGGTAAAGGTAAGAAGAAAATACGCGAGGAAATTCCCTACATACCTGGCATCCTCTTTTTCCGTACTCGCTATGACCAAGTTGCGCCGATCTTTGCTAAGATTGGAGACAGGGCCTGGTGTATGAAGGAAAGCAACGCTGTCGATGCTAGATATTCTGTCATTTCACAGGAGGAAATGTCCAACTTTCAAAAATGTGTCGGGCAATTCACCGATGACATCCGCATAAATCTCATTGAAGTCAGCCGTGGACTGGGTAAAGGTCGTATGGTGCGAATAACCGCTGGCATGATGAAAGACTACCAGGGTAAGATTGAAGACGTCTACGATGATAAAGGAACGCGGATCTTCTTCCTCCAGATCTCTAATGAAAAAGCACTAAAGTGGACCGCTGAGGTGGATGAGGCTTTCATAGAACCTCTGAATGAATAAATTTCCTATCACATTGCGCGATTCGATGGACATAAGTAAGGTTGACTTCAACGACATTGATAGTGTCGTAGGATTTGGAGCGCTGATTATGTCGCATACAAACATTAGTGGCTTGGTAAATGGCATTTCGTCCCGTCAATCAGGGGAGGTGATACAACTAACTGAGACTGCACGACGTTGGGTCAAGGAAGTTAAGTATATTTTGCCAGGAATATCAGCGGCTGACGCTTTCAAGCTCACTGATATTTACGATTTAATTCATCGAATTGCATTTCGACAACCAGCCGATACTGCCCTATTGGACAATTTGATACTTAGTGCTTTTGACTCAAGGATTCATGGCGATAATTCGGTCGATGAATATCGGTTGTATCATGCTATTGATCTTCAGATTCATAGAAGGAACCGTGCGTTCATGGACAAGCCGCTTCAGTGGCTGTGTATAAACCTCGACCGATGGCATAAGAATTTTAAGACCGGTAATTGGCGAAAACTGACGGATTACGATATTATCCGTCAGTCCGGCATTTTGATTGACGCTGACTTGTATGCATTTGAAGTTGACAGTACTGAATTTAAAAGGAATCTTTTCGAAAACAACAGACACTGGCTCGATGAAATAGAGGGAATGACACTTCTTGAGTTGGAAGCATTGTCAAAATTCTTAATTTATTCAGCAAACCAAATGTCGTATGAGGAATATTGTAAGTATGACGAAGCAATAATGAATGCCGTCATCGTCCATCCAGATACAGACACCTTTTACCGCAAGAGTCTTGAGATGAATCTGGAGCTAATGTATGATTGATACATTTCTCTCCGCCTAACTCAGATAAAAAAATGATAGCCCTTCCCAAACATATAATAAATTATCGCGTATCTTCAAAATCTCCTACAGGGGAATTGATTATACTCGGCAGATTGTTGTCGGACGTTAGCGGCTATGCATCTACGACTCTTGACAGCAAGCATCAGCGGCTGGCAGATTCCTGTAGATTTAGACTTAATAAAGTACTTGGTCAACTCGTCAAAAGGGATATTATTGAAAAGAAGGAAGAGCTATATGATTTCTCAACAGAAGAGAAGTTGCTTATCTCAAATTCTGAGTTTCAGGAATCCACAGCCTCTAAACTTCAAACGCTGACAATTTCCGAACTTGAATTGCTTTATCGATTCAGACAAGGATATGACAGACCTGTAGAGAAATCGGGATCTTATATAATGTCAAGTTTGCATTGTAAGTATGAGATTATCCGTGAATTGGAGAAACGAGAACCAGTCGATTTGTCAGAACAACTTAAAAAGGATTATTGCACACTGACTTTCCAAAACGAGTTGGATTATTCATCCTTTTTGCTGGAAGCACCGATAGGAGAACCATCTGAATATATTCAGATGGACAGAAAA
>JAAVBM010000102.1 GCA_014803505.1 bacterium
AGATGTCGATATTTTTATCTTTGGTTTCTTCAAGGATATTAAGAAGATCCATGAAATTACTGCCGGAAACAAGTATAGCTTTTCCCTTTTCTGTCGAATGAGAAACCTTAACATTTTCAATGCCTCCAAATTTTTCCAGAAGCATTTGACCAATTTTTAATTGAAGCTTGTTATCAGCTTCGGCAAGTTTCACTATTTGTTTATTTATTTTACGTAATTGAAATCGTTCGTTGAGTAAATCTAATGTTTGGAGTACTTGGTGGTACATATCTTCATCAAATTCATCAAAATCATTTAGTTTTAAAATATTTAAGCTGACACTTTTTATAACTATTAATAAAATTTCTATGTGATTTTTTTGTTCTGTTGTTAATCTGTTATATTGTTCGAGAAATAGTTTTTCTCCCAGTGATATAGCTTTGGGTAATGTTGTAGAATTATCAAAGTCAATATGATTTTTTAATTCTAAACATTCTATATTTTCTTTTTTGCAGTGTTTTTTATAAGTTTTTTTTGTGTCTTCTAATAAAAAATAATCTTTTGTAATTATAGAATATAGTTGCTCTTCATTAAATTCGTTTATTGAAACAAGTGCAGCAATATCATTTATAATTTCATATTTAATGGATTTGTTATTAGCACCCATATTTTCCAATTTTAAAATATAGTATGCAAGTTGTTTAAGAAAGTACATTATAAGCTCTTGAAGAGCTGAAATATTAGGTGCAATTGAACAAGCTCCTCTTGAGGTACATTCATTTGTATCTATTGATGTAGTTTTATAATTATTATTGTGCATAATTTATTCCTGTTCATGTTTTTTTAAATAGGCAATTATCATATCAGAGTCATATATTTTTTCATTTGTTTCTTCGTTGTACAAAAACGGAACTTGATCAATTCCGCCTAAAGAAAGTAAGCGAAGTGCATTATCATTATTTTTCGTATCAATTTTACGGTATTTTATCCCTTTTTCATTCATGAAATTCATTACTTTAATGCAATACGGACACGATTCAAGTATAAATAAATCAAGCATAATTCCCTCCCTTTTTGCTTATTATAAAAGATTCCGAAAATAATAAATCAGCTAGGGGAATAATTTAGTTATTTAATTATAGCTAATTGCAAAAGATAATTTTTTATAATAAACTATGCCTATGAATAAGAAGAATATATTATTTGTTTTCGGTACAAGACCGGAAGTTATAAAATTAGCTCCAATTATATTGGAAATGAAGAAATATCCTGATAAGTACAGGGTAATTATTTGTAATACAGAACAACAAAAAGAATTATCAAATCAGACATTGTGTTATTTTAATTTGCAGGCTGATATAAATCTTGATTGTATGCGTCAGAATCAGTCTTTGGTTGAAGTTCAATCAAGAATTCTTACTTCTTTGGATAAAGTTTTTGAAGATAATAAAATTGATGCAACTATTGTTCAAGGTGATACAATGACAGTTTTATGTGGAGCATTGGTTAGTTATTATCGTAAAATTCCAGTTTTCCATGTGGAAGCAGGGTTGAGGTCTTATGATATTTTTGAACCTTTTCCTGAAGAAGTTATGCGTCAGATGACTTCTCGTGTTGCTGAGCTTAATTTTGCACCAACGGAAAAAAATAAAAAAGCTTTATTAAAAGAAGATATTTCTGATAATAAAATTTTTGTTACAGGTAATACTGTTATAGATGCATTATTCTGTTTATCTGAAGAAACAATGAGTATTGCAGAAGCCTTTTACAAGGATCAAAACATACCAATTGATGATAAGTTGGTGTTGATTACTGCACATAGACGTGAAAATCATGGTGAAAGAATTGACAGAATTATTGATGCAATTGAATCTTTGATTAAGGAGTTCCCGGATCATAAATTTGTTATACCAGTTCATCCTAATCCAAATGTAAAAGATAAGATTCATTGTCGTTTAGGTAATTATTTAAATGTTTATTTATTGAAACCTTTAGATTACCCTTATTTGGTTTATCTGATGAAAAATGCGAAATTGATATTAACAGATTCAGGCGGAATACAAGAAGAAGCTCCTTCTTTTGGCTGTCCGACTCTTGTTATGAGATATGAGACTGAACGTCAAGAAGGTATTGATGCGGGCGTTTCTGTTTTAGTAGGTGCTGAATGTGATAAAATTATCTCTTTAGGTTCTGAAATTTTATCTAAACCAAAAGAAGAAACTCGATTAAGTGCTCAAAATCCATACGGTACGGGAGATTCTTCTCAAAGAATTGAGTTAATTATAGCTAATTATTTTAATCTGTAATATATAATAAAAAAGCAAGTTTAAAACTTGCTTATAAATAAAATGTTTTAGGGATATATTTAAGTTTTTCGAGGTTTAAACTTTACTTGAGAGATGCTGTTAATCGTTCGTCTATTTTTCTGTCGATTTTTTTCAGCATTTTTCTCATTCTCATATCTTTTTGGAAATTTATTTCAGGATTAGAAATTAACTCATTTCTATATCTTCTGTAAAGTTCAATTTCACGTTCTTTAATATCTTTTTTAATAAGAATTTTGTCATCCTCTTCAGAAATATCTTTAGATACTTTGAATATTACAGCGAATAAGGCTAATACAAATGTAATCCAAAGAACTTTTTCCATAGGTATTGATTCTCCCACAATAGCACGCTCTCCGCTCACAGGATCCATCATTATTGTAGAATTTGTAATATTATCTGCTGTTATATAAATTTTTATTTTATTAGGAGCTGTATTTTCAACAACAAGTGAATCAATACTGTTAGTACCTTTGTATAAAGCGTTTACTGTGTCAGAAGATGTAATATTATTTAATTCTAATATCAGTTCATTTTCTGATGGTGATTTTTTAGTTACTTTTGCTGTTTTGTCGGATCCTAAAATTATGTTATATCCGGAATTGTTTTTTTCTAAAGTTATTGTATGTAAATAGTTACTGTCAGCTTTTACGGCTAAACTAGTAAATGCAAATGTAATTAAGAATCCGAATATTAAAAATAATTTTTTCAATTTCTCTGCCTCCCTAATCTACATATCTATACTAAACTTCTTTTGTTTAAAGTGCATCAATCCATGGGTTTAGATAGGTAGTTCAAAGGTTTTAAATTATTAGTTAAGATTTGTAACGAAAAATAACCATGCTGAAATTCGATATTTTATAAATCCTTTATATTAGTGTAAAGAATATGAGATATTAGGAGATACAAATGATATTACTATTCGGAGAGCAAGCGGCAAAATCATCATCAACTAAAAAGAATTCTAATGTTAATAACCATCCGGTTGAAAATTCTGGAATCTTGGCAATGAGTATGAGTGATGCAAAAAGTCTCTTAACTATGGGTGAATATGATACATATGTTTCTTCTAGTCCTGTTGCAATTGATTATGCAATGTATGCTGACTGTGGTACTGACTCAGATTCAGGATTTATGAGTGAATTCTCTGCGGCAGTTGCTTTTTTAGGCGGTGATGGCGGTTTCTCTTCAGGTTCATTTGATTGTGGAGCTTCTTCTTTTAGCGGCTCATCTTGCGGCTCATTTGCTTCAGTATGTTAATAAATAATTATTAATGATGGATGAAATAAATAAAGGACAGATAAATTATCTGTCCTTTTCTTTTGAAAATTATATGTAACAATATCTTAACAATATGCCTCAAATTCCTAAAGTTTAGCGAAAAAAAGCCGATAAATATAACAAGAAAAAGTTACAAGGAAATCGAAAGGATAAGCTTACTATGGGAATGGCAGCATCACAAGCTAGATTATTAACAATAACAGCTCGCTTAGCTGATAATGAGTTAAGATCTCAAACCATTAATAATGCTAAAATGCGTTTGGCTACTCAAAGTTCTCAAGCAAGCGATAACTATATTAAAGCTTTAAACGAAGCTAATTTAATGTTTAATAATTATGATTTAACAGGTAATGAGCAATCTCAATTATTAACTTACAATGCTTTAACATCATACAGCCCATATAACAATCAATATGGTATTGTTAATTCTGCAGGACAATTGTTAGTTTCTGAAGCTGAAGCAGGTATGTTTGAGGCTGCTAACGGTAATTTAAATGCTTATTTAAAAGCTCACGGCTTAGAATTCAATACTACTTATTTCAATGAATTAGGCAACTATGTATCTGTTGGATATCCTTCTCCATTTGATAATATTGCACCTGATAAATTGCAAGAAATGTATGAAGCTTATGGCAGTTATGAAAATTCTGTTGAGATTGCAAATTATAATGTTTACTATGAAGACTTTATTTCTAAATCTAAAGCTTTAAGCGATGCTGTTCATGAAAAATTACCTGCATATTTGTTATATGAAGGTAACTCACCTAAACTTGAACAAGCTGGTGTTGATAATATTACAATGAATTTAACAGGTGATAATGTTAAAGCATTATTACTTAATTTTGAAAACGCATTTGGTGTTATCGAACAAAAGGATGATAAAGGTGAGCTTATAGCTATTGTTCCTAACTCAGAAAATACTTACAATATTGGTGTATTAAGAAACAATGATTATTTAACTGAAGCTGGCTATAATGAAATGGTTGCAGCTCTTAAAAGCTTAACTAATTATAAATATCAAGAAACTTTATCAGATGGTTCTGTTGTTAATCGTGATGGTGTAAAATATGTTGACCATGAGTTAACTGAAAAAAATGGTGGTTTCTCAGTTTCTAAAGCAGAAGATGATTCTGATATTTATATAATTGGTGGTAACAATGATAATGAAAATGTCAAAATCACAACTTCTGGCGGAGTCTATACTGTAGTTCTTCCTGATGCTGAAAATAATCAAGATAATTTTGCATCAACAGGAGCAACATTTAACTCTTTAGAAGAAGCTATAAAATCACTTTCTAGTGCTGTTGTAAATACAGATGAAAACGGTGCTGTAGTATCTTCAACTACATACAACTATAATCCTGTTTTCAAAGATGGTAAATTAGAATCTATTGAATCTTATTATGTATTCAAACAGGATGAAACTGATAACTTAAAAGCCTTATTGATTGATATGGCTAAAGTGTTTTTTGATTTCATTTCTTCAACTGATTCTGTTGTAAATATTGAAAATATGTCTAAAGATCTATTAGCAGGTAAATTGATCGGTGTTAATAATACAAATTTAGCTAATGGTGACAGTATTGAAACAATTATCGAGAACTATAATAAAGCAAAAGAAAATTATTTAAGCTTTATTACAACTAACTCTGCACCTTTAGAAGAAATGTTATCTAATGGTAAAATCTCAGTTGGTGATCTTAAAGATGTTGATACTGTATTAAAATTGGCTAATGCTAATTCAGATATTAAATTTACAACTAATTATCAAACAGTTATAAGTGAATTAGTTGTTGAAAATATGATTGAAAACTATGGTGAACCAAAATATGCTTGGGTTGATGAAAATGATAAAAATAATACAGGCAATGCTGATTCAAAAGCTCAATGGTATACAAACTTATTTAACAGAATGAGACAAGGTTATAAGCAGATTGAAAATGGCTTAGCAGCTTCTTCTGAATGGATTGAATTTGCGTTTGAAAGCGGTTTGGTTTCTATGGAACAAGTTGATAAAGCTTATAATTGGAAATCTTTAGATTATAAAACTTGTACAAAAATTACTGAACAAACTGATAATAGTGCAGCTATTGCAAAAGCTGAAGCTGAATATACAAGAGCAATGAATGATATCGATGCTAAAGATAGCTTATATGATATGGAGCTTAAAAATATCGATACTGAGCATACAGCTTTGCAAACAGAATATGATACTATTAAGGGTGTAATTTCTAAAAATATCGACAGAACATTCAAATTTAATCAAAATGGTTAATAAATAAGCCTCTAAGTAAATAAATATTAAATCCTGCCCGACTGATTTCTTGTATTTTATCTTTGATTATATACAATTAAAGGTATAATAAGGTTGTTTTAGAAAGGGTATTGAGTAAGGGATGCTTAAGTTTGATTATAGAAATTGTGATGCGTCTGTTATCGGTTTAGAAAACGGATTGGTTTTGGTGCAAGAATTTGCAGATTATAAAACTCAAATTGCAGAAATTATTTCCGATCTAAATAAAAGAAAAGACAAGCCGGGACAATTTTTACAATGGATGAATCTTGGTTATAGCGAAGAAACTGCTTGGTATGTAAAAGAATTTGCCGCTTTAGTTGAAGGTAGATTCGACAATATCCTTGTTCTTGGTATGGGAGGCTCTGCGTTAGGCGGAATCGCTGTCTCTGAAGCTTTGTTGACTCCATATTGGAATTTTTTAACCAAAGAGGAAAGAAATGGTTATCCCAGAATATTCTTTTTAGATAATATAGATCCTGATTCAATGAATGGTTTATTTAATATTTTGGATCTAAAAAAGACTCTTGTTAATGTTATTACTAAATCTGGTGATACTGCTGAGATTATGTCCCAATTTATGGTAGTTAAAGATCGTTTAGAAAAAGAATTGGGCGATGATTACAGAAAAAATATCGTTGCAACAACTGATAAAAAAGTTGGAATATTACGTCAAATATCTGAACAAGAAGGCTATAAAACTTTTGTAATTCCTGATGATGTAGGCGGTAGATTTTCAGTATTTTCAGCAGTTGGGCTTCTGCCTTTTGCTTTAGTCGGAATAGATATTGATGAGATTACTAACGGTATTAAGGATATGGATTTGGCTTTAAAAAATACTGATATTAACGAAAATATCGCAGCTCAAAATGCTTTAATTCATTATCTTATGGATACTAAAAAAGGTAAAAACCTGTCTGTTATGATGCCTTATTCATCAAGATTAAAGTATATTTCTGATTGGTTTGTTCAGCTATGGTCTGAATCTCTTGGTAAAGAGTTCGATCTTCAAGGTAATAAAGTTAATATTGGTCCAACTCCTCTTAAAGCACTTGGTGTTACAGATCAGCATTCTCAAATTCAACTTTATAATGAGGGACCTAATGATAAGTTAATTAATTTCATAAGGGTTGAAAATTTTGATACAACTTTAGAAATACCTAAAATATTTGAATATACCGGAATTGGTTATTTGGGTGGAAATACTATAAATAATCTGCTAAACGCCGAAGCTGATTCAACTAAAGTTGCATTAGCCGATTATCAACGTCCTACTGTAACATTAACTATTCCAAAAATTGATGGATATCATATTGCGCAGTTGTTATATATGTTGGAAGTTCAAACAGCTATTGCAGGTGCCTTATACAATGTTAATGCTTTTGACCAACCAGGTGTTGAGCAAGCTAAAAATTATACTTATGCGTTAATGGGAAGAGCCGGATATGAGGATTCTGCTCAAACTCTTCAACAAAAAATGTCTATCGTTTAAGCTTATGTCAAAATTATTGAAACTTTTATTTATATTTATAATATGTATCTTATCAACTTCTGTTTTTGCTGCAGAGAATAAGGTTTTAACTGGCGGTATTATGATGGTGCCAAATTCCTTTTATGGAACTTGGCGTGTAGTTTCAAAATTGTTAGATACAGATTCTCCTGTGCTTTTTAAAGAAAATAATATTGATTTATGGAACTTATCTCGCGTTGGTGACGTCATTACTTTAAGAAACCCTTTTAATGGTGCATCTGCTGAAATTACAATTGATAAGGTTAGTGATGGAGTTGTTGTATTTAAAAAGTATGGTAAATATAATAATAAACATTTAACTGATATTGTTGAAATTAAGTTAAACGGTGAAACTTTTAAAGGTTATGACACTTTACAATTGGACACGATGTCTGATGTTAGTGGTAAAATTATTAAAACTGAAACAGCAAAGTATTCTGTTTCGGGAGAGAAAATTCTCGGAGATTATAAGTTAGAACATTAGTGAATTGAGGATAAATAAATTATGCAAACTTATGAATTTGATACTGTTATTTTAGGTGGAGGACCTGCCGGTTTTTCTGCAGGATTATATGCAGCAAGAGGAGCTGTTTCTACAGCGATTATTGATATTAGCATGTTAGGAGGTCAACCTTCTAATTATTTAGAATTAGAAAATTATCCTGGTTTTTCTAAAATAGGTGGTTTTGATTTAATGGAAAAATTCGAAGAACATGCTGATATGTTTGGCGTTCAAAAATTTCCTATGCAGGAAATTGAATCTGTTGATTTGGTTTCTTCGCCAAAAGTGATAAAAACAAAAGAAGCTGAGTTTAAGGCTAAAACTGTGATAATTGCGACTGGTGCAAAGCCAATGAAACTTGGAGTTCAGGGCGAAGCTGAATATGTTGGCAGAGGTGTGAGCTATTGTGCAGTTTGTGATGCTTCATTTTATAGGGATAAAGTTGTTGCTGTTGTTGGTGGTGGTAATTCTGCCGTCGAAGAAGCTATGTATTTAACTAAGTTTGCTTCTAAAGTTTATTTGATTCATAGAAGAAATGAGCTTAGAGCCGATAAAATTGTTCAAGAAAGAGCTTTTAAAAATGAAAAATTAGAATTTATATGGGATTCTGTTGTAAAAGAAATTAAGGGTTCTGATTTGGTTAATTCTATTGTTTTACAAAATACTAAAACTGATGAAATTTCGGACTTGGAAATTAACGGTATATTCCCATATATTGGAATTACTCCGAATGTTGATTATATTAATGGGCAAATTGCTCAAGATAAATCAGGATTTATTCTGACTGATGAAACAATGAAAACTTCTATCGATGGCGTTTATGCTATTGGTGATGTTAGAAAAACTCCATTAAGACAAGTCATTACAGCTGCTTCTGATGGTGCTATAGGTGCGGTTTATGCGGTTAAATATGTTGAATCATTAGAAGAAGTTACTGTTTAATAAAATTTTTAATATTATTGTGAAACGAGGCAAAAATTTATTTGTCTCGTTTTATTATTTGTATGAAAATTGCTCCTCAAATATATAATATTTTCATTCCTAAAACTGAAGTATCACCTGTTTCTAATAAACAATCCATTCAATTTTCAACTGTAGATAAGTTTGAGCCTTCGTTTTCAGGAGTTAATATTCCAAAAATTCTTACTGCCGCTCAAGAGCTTGGCAGTACACGATGTCCTGTTTGTGGAGTTAAAATGCTTTCTGAAAATGGTTATGAATCTTTAATTACTCAGGCCGGGGCTATAAATTCTCTACCTGAGTTTTGTGATTTTTTGAGAGCTAATACCGATTATATTCCTAAATATATGCGAAACATTCTTCCTTCTAAAGAGCAAAGTGAAATGGGAAGTATTAAAGATTTTATTTCGTATAAACGTTTAAGGGCTCATGGATTACATGCTCAAGTTATAAAACATGCTAAGCAATATTTAAAATCTTTTGCGGCTATATTACAACCTAATGATAAAAAAGCTTTATTGCTTGGAATAAATGATATAAAGTCTTCAGAACTTTTCTTTGGCTTTAAATCAAAAGTTTGCCCTATTATTAATAATGCTACTTTAGAACCAGCTAAAAGAAGTGAACTTTATCAAAATCTTTTTCCTATAATTCAAGATAGTAGCAGATATTGTGGTGCTTTAAATATCAAAGGTTTCAATGATATTTCAGAGTCCGATGTAGCTTCAGCTATTGCACGAAATTTATTTAAAAACGCTGTTTCTGAAGTTAATGAAATTACTTCTTTTGATTTTTATAAAGGTAAACCTAATAATAATGTTTTAATGTGTAAAAGTTGTAATTCTAATCCGTCTAAAAATGTCTTTTGGGACAAAGCAAAATTAGAAGACTCTAATTTAGTAAAAAATATTACTAATTATCTTACTGATTTATCAGTTTTAATGGGAAGAAAACTGATTCCTGAAGATAAAGCATATTTATCTGAATTTTGTTATCTTGTAAATAAGATTATTAAAGGTTCTACTGGTGAAATGCCTTTAAGCATGAAACGGTTGAATAATTTGATATCTATTACCTCTCGCAGAGCAGATTTTTCGCCTATTAATCAAGCTAAAGTCGATGTTCCATGTGCATGTTGTGGTTCAGTTATGCTTCCTCATAGTGTAAGAATGATAATAAAAGAAGAATTGCAAAAACTGAAATTTCCTGCCGAGTTTGTAGATCTACTAAATAAATATGATAAATATATTGGGGCTCATGCTCGTGAAACAGCAGATGCATTTATTGAAATTGCTGAAAACTATCCTAATTTATCTGAAGATAAGTTTTTGAAGCTGCTTCAAGATAAAATTGATGAAAAATCATTTCAAAAGGTTGAACATATCTTATCGAATTTTGAAAAAGAAGCAATAAAATCTTCTGATTATAAAATTCTGACTGATGTTGCAGAACGTGTTCGAGAATATATAAATCAAGGTAAATTTAATGATTTTGGTTTTACTAATCTTTTTTATAAGGTATTTGTAGGTGGTAAAAATAGATATGATCATATTCCAAAAGCTGTTTATATGCTGACAGCTGATTTGAAAAAAGTTTGTTTTGAAAATACTATTGCAAAACCAAACGAATTTGATATACAAAAAGACAAAAATCCTTTAGTTTCTGTAATTTTCTCTATATTTAAAGCCGATGTTGCGACAGTTGATCATATGTATCCTTTAGATAAACAAGGTGAAAATTCTATTTATAATTATTTTGGTTTGTGCAAAATGTGCAATGTTTTAAAATCAAATCTATCACCATTGTCATGGATGAATCAAAATCCTGAAGTTATTACTTATTTCCCTCAACAAATGAAGGTTGTTGATCAACTTTCCTCACAAGGCTTGATTCAAGGTTATGATGATTGGTCGGAAAAAGTTGCTCAAAATTTATATGAGCATACTCTTCATTATTTTGATTTAAGAAATAAATAGTAAATTTTGGTACAGATGTAAAGACAATATTAATATTTTATTATCGATATAAAGATTATGTAAGGAAATCGGGTTTCGTATTAATTTTAACTTATAATAATAATGTGAATAATAATTATATGGAGATAAAAACATGCAATCACTAAATGATATTCTTTCTGAATTAGAAAATGCTGATAATACAACAAAAAATAAAATTGAAAACGAATTAGTTAGTATTGGTGAATCTGTACTTCCTCAATTAGTTGATCAATTGCAAGTAGTAAGAGGTATTAAAAGAGGAGTTGTTGCTATGACTCTTATTCGTTTAGGTGATGCTTCTGTTAAATATTTAGAAAAAGCTGCTCATGACAATAAAGATTTTGAATGGGTTGCTGAATACTTGATTAGAGAAATTAAAGGTTCTAAAGTTGCATAATAATAAATAACTTTATAATAGAAAGATCGGCAGGTTTCGCCGATCTTTTTTTATGATAAAATAACTACGATGAAGAGAGATTATGATAATTTTAAATATACTTGCCTCTTTGGCGGTGGAGCAATTCGAGGAGCTGCTCATGTCGGTGTGATTAAAGCTTTAGAAAGTTTAGGTATTCAGACTGAACTTCTTGCCGGATCCTCTGTGGGTTCAATGATTGCGGCTTTATATGCTGTAGGGTATACTTCTGATGAATTAGCAGACGTATTTTTATCTGTTAATTTTGAATTATTTAGAGATATTTCTTTAGGTTTTAATCAAAAGTTTGCCTTGAGTAAAGGCGAAGTCTTTTTAGATTGGTTTAGAGATCTTATAGAACGAAAATATTATGGTGAAGCCTATTTAAAAGGTCAATGTGCACCTGTAAAGTTTAAAGATATTGATAAATCTTTAGTGATTATCTCTACGAACATGAAAAATTTTACATGTAAGGAGTTTTCTACTTTTATAACTCCGGATTTTGAGATTGCTATGGCTGTTCGTATTTCTTGTTGCTTGCCTGGTTTGATGAGAGCTGTTAATTTAGATGATGAGTTATTAGTTGATGGTGATTTAATGAAAGGCAAACCAATGTGGCTTCTTTCTTCTAATATTCAAAATTCATCAGAAAGAATTCTTGAGGTTCGTTTGGAAGGTTCATTCTCAGGTACAGATCAAAATCCGTTAGAGTATGTTAATGGTATGTATACTTGCATGACCGCTTCAGAAACTTCATTTATTAAAGATTTATATGGTAATCGTGATAAGTATGATTATCTTGTTATTGATACTGGTGATGTTATTGTTATTGATTTTAATTATCCGACAGATAAGCGTCAAGCAATTATTGATAATGGTTATAAACAAGCAATTGATTACTTTACCCGATTTTTACCGATAAAAAAACAAAGACTTTTGAATATATATTTGCATATTCTTGATGAATTGCGAAAAGTTCAATCATTTATGTTGATGAAAAAATATACTGCTGCTAAAAATTCTACTTCAGAATTGTTTATTTATTTGGCAAAAGTTAAAGATTTGATTGATGATGATGTATATCAATCTTTATCTGCATTTCAAAAAATAGTATTTGCAAATATTACAGCAGGATTGCTTGGGCGTTCTAAGTGCATAGACAGAAATTCTGTTTCTGACCTTTTAAACACTTTGATTTCTGATCTAACATTAAGAGGTCAAGGATTAGAAAATTATATTAATAAATTTTCTGTTTGACAATAAACTTTGTTTAGTATATTATATTTTTACAGCCGAAAGGTTATTGAAAACTGAATATGCTCCAGTGGCGGAATCGGTAGACGCGTTGGACTTAAAATCCAATTGGGCGTATAACCCAGTGCCAGTTCAAGTCTGGCCTGGAGCAATTTAAAAGACTCATTAAATGAGTCTTTTTTTATTATATAAATACTTTTTATTTACCTAAATTATAGGTTTGTTTATAAATAATTAGATAATATGTTTTTTACATAATTTTGAGTTTCCTTATATGGTGGAACTCCTGAATATTTATCTACAGCATTTGGGCCTGCATTATAAGCTGCAAGTGCTAAAATTATGTTACCGTTATATTTATTTAACATTGATTTTAAATATTTAACTCCGCCTTCAACATTCTGAGCTGGATTGTAAGCATCTTTTACACCTAGAGATTTTGCTGTTGAGGGCATTAGTTGCATCAAACCCATTGCTCCAGCTTTTGATGTTGCATTTGGATTAAAACCTGATTCTTGTTTTATTAGTGCTTGTACTAGTTTTTCATCAACTCCATGCTTTTGAGCAACGCTATTAATTAGTCCTAAAAGTTGTGATTTGTTAGTTATTTCAGGTTTTTTAGAATAATCTCTACGAGCTTCATTTACTTCTTGTATAGCATTGATAAGTGTTTTGTTTGTAAATCCGCTTGTATCAATATCATCACTATAAATGTTTCCATTAACATTTAATACGCTAGGATTTAATAATAATGAACCAAAATTTGTTTGAGTAGTATTTGATAAAACTTTTTCGAAAGATTGAATTTTATTTTTATCAGGTGGGTAAATGGTATCTAAATTATTAGCTACAATCTGATTTTGAGGATTCAGTTGGCGATTAACATTATTAGCGTAATTGTTAATTTGTGCAGAACGTTGCATTGCAGCGTTTCTACCACCTGAATTTAATAATCCTTGTATCATTTCTGAGAACATGCTCTAATACTACCTCCCATACATTATAATTCTACTTAAATTATAGAATTATTGTATCCTCCATATGGTTTAAGGATTATTCTTATTAAGTCAATTTTTTGTGTTATTTTATGAGCATGCAATCACCATAACTAAAGAATCTGTATTTGTTTGCAATAGCTTCTTTGTAGGCTTTGAAAATAAAATCTTTTCCTGCAAGGGCACTTACTAACATTAGTAATGTTGATTTGGGTAGGTGAAAGTTTGTTAATAATTGATCTATAACTTTGAATTCGTATGGTGGGTATATAAATAATTCTGAATGGTCATGGCATTGTTTTATGCAGCCGTATTTTTGGTATGCAGTTTCAAGTGTTCTTACTGTTGTTGTGCCAACTGCCAATATTTTTTTACCTTCACTTTTAGCTTTATTTATTTTATCTGCAGCCTCTTGAGTTATTTCAAAAGTTTCAGAGTGCATTTTATGGTCTAAAATATTTTCGCATTTTACAGGTCTGAATGTGCCCAATCCAACATTTAGAGTTACGTATGTTATTTCAACTCCTTTGTTCTTTAGTTTATCAAGAATTTCTTGAGTAAAATGTAAACCTGCAGTTGGAGCAGCTACAGAACCTTCATCTTTCGCATAAACTGTTTGATAGCGTTCCATGTCAAAGTTTTTTATATCTTCAGTTTGTAATTTTCTTTCAATATATGGTGGTAGAGGTAGATTACCAACTTTGTGAAGAATATCGAACAAATCACCTTCATATAGCAATTCTACGAGCCATTCTCCATCGTCTTCAAGTCTTTTTATTGGTTTTACTTTTAATTCTTCACTAATTGTTATTATAGTGTCAGGTTTAACTCTTTTGGATGGTTTGATTAAGCAAGACCATTGATGTTCTTCTTTTGATTCTAATAAAAATACTTCAATCTTTGCACCAGTTTCTTTAGTTCCATAAAGGCGTGCTGGTAAAACTTTGGTATTATTTAAAACTATAAGAGTATTCTTATCAATATGGTCGATAATGTTGAAAAAATGTTCATGGTTTATTGTTTGTTCATTTCTATCCAATACCAACATTTTTGAGTTTTCTCTTTTATCAGCTGGCATTTGAGCTATTAGTTCTTCCGGTAATTCGTAATCAAATTCTGAAATATTCATCTTTTTCCTCTATATAAAAACAACCCCAATCGTATCAATTGGAGTTGTTTTCTCGTGTTTATTTAATTATTTTTCATTAACTTTTTTAGCATTTTTTAACTCGTTGTCATCAACAGTTTCTTTTTTCTTATTTTGTTCAGCATCTAACTGTTTATTGATAACAATAGTTTGAATTATTTGTATAATGTTACTTGTTATTAAGTATAACAACACACCTGCAGGGATTGGGATTATAACAAATGTTGCCAATATCATTAGTGGCATGAATGTTCCCATTGATTTTTGCAGTGCTTGCTGAGTCGGGTCAGTAGACTCAGTTTTAGTCATAGACATCATAATTTTTTGAGAAATATACATTGTTGCAGCAAATAAAGCAATCAATATAACTACATCCCAGTGTAATGTTTTGTTTACAGGTATTGTTGGAACTGTAGTTGACATTACACCATCTTCTCTGTTAAAGGTTAGTGTTTCATTTTCTCTTATGCTGCTGTTTGTTACAACAACTTCAGCTTTTTCAACCTGTTCTAATTGGCTGAATTTTAGTTTTATATGGTCTAAGCTGAATGTAAGATCAATATCTTTTCCGGGTTCTAAATCGCCTTGAATTTCAAGGGCTTTTGCCGGATCGTCAATTTTTACGTTCTTAATAGTTTCATTTGGTAAATATACAGTAGCTGTGTTACCAAGTATAAGTTTATCGCCAGGAGCGATTCCAAGAACTCCGTTATCAGAAATTCCTGCAGTAGCTTTCATTGTAGTAGCTAAACTTTTAACGAATAAGAAATGTTGGTCTCCTGCAACTTGAATGAATTGAGGGCTGATTAATGCTGAATATAAAAGAATAAATATTGGCATTTGAATAAGTAATGGTAAGCAGCCACCCATAGGATTAAATTGATGTTCTTTGTAGAATTCCATCATTTTTTGTTGCATAACTTGCGGATTGCTTTGATAACGATCTTGAATAGCCTTCAATTTTGGTTGAAGTGTTTGCATCATTTTCATTGAGCGTTGTTGTTTAACATTAAGATGCCACATTGCGGCTCTAACAATAATTGTTAAAAGTATAATTGCAACACCATAATTTCCAACTAATTTTGCTATTAAGCTTAAGCAATCAATTGTCCACTTAATTATCGATTCCACTTTTACTTATCCCTCATCTAACTTACATATCTAATAAAAAAAAGACCGTTTCGGAACGGTCTTTTAAAATGGTCGGGATGACACGATTCGAACGTGCGACCCCCTCGTCCCAAGCGAGGTGCGCTACCAAGCTGCGCTACATCCCGTTACTATCTGATTGTCATTGCTCACTTCCGCGAACAAATTCAGTTTAAAATAAAAAAAATTCTACGTCAAGTATTTTTTTATTTTTTATTTTATAAATTTAAAAACTTTGGTTTTAGTTATTTACATGATATTATTAAATTATGGTTAGGCTTATTAACAAAAACAATATGAAACAAGTTACTGATGCTGCTTATTTTATAATGCATATTCAGGAGTTTTTTACATATATTGCGGAATACAATAATCCGGGTATTACACCATGTATTTATGCGATGTGGCATGCAAATCAATTCTGCGTATATGGTTTTAAAAACAAACAAAATACTAATATTTTGATAAGTAATTCATTGGATGGTGAAATTATTGCTACTGTCGTTGAAAAAATGGGGTTTAAAACGTGTCGTGGATCTTCTAATCGTAAAGGTTCTGTTTCTGGGACTTTAAAGATGATTTCAAAATTGAAAGAAGGGGAAGACATTGCAATTATGGTTGATGGACCTAGAGGTCCGTTGCATAAGGTTAAACCGGGAGCTATAGTTTTAGCTAGAGAAGCTGGTGTTCCAATTATACCGGTTCATTGGTATTCTCCTAATTTTACGTTTGTAAAATTTCCGTCATGGGATAAAATGACTTCACCTATCGGACCATGCTTTTTGTTGAATTTATACGGAGAGCCTATTTATGCAGATGGTAAGTCAGATGAAGAGATTGCAATGGCGATAAAGAATTCCCTATTTGAATTAGAAAGAATTGCTCCAGAAAAATATAAAGAGGCTAAAAAATTAAAATTATGGAATCGAAAACGATAAAAATAGCCATGCTTCAAATGTCTTCTGTACTTGGAGATGTTGATGCAAATATAAAAAAAGTAGAGGAAATTGTACAAGCATCTCTTGATGCTTCTGTTGATGTTTTAGTATTGCCTGAAGTTTGGACTGTTGGGTGGGCTTGCGATCGATTTTGTGATTCTGCAGAGGAAATTTCTGACAGCAAAGTTATTTCATTTTTATCAAGGTTAGCAAAGCTCTATCATATCAATATTATTGGCGGTAGTTTTATTGAAAAAATCGGTGATAAATATTTTAATACATGTCCGGTTATTGATAAATCCGGTAATTTAATTGCTTCTTATTCTAAAAATCATTTATTTTCATATTATGGTTGTGATGAAGGTAAATATATATCTGTTGGAAATTCTCCTGTTTTGGTTGAGTTGGATGGCGTTAAGTTTGGACTAACAATTTGTTATGATATCAGATTTCCTGAAATTTACAGAGCTTATCGTTGTGCTGGAGCTGATGTTTTAGTTAATTGTGCGGCATGGGGTTCAAAAAAGCCTATACCTTGGGAAGTCATGACTAAATCTCGAGCTGTAGAAAACCAATCATATATGGTTGCTTTAACTCAGAGCGGTTATATTGAAAATGGTGAATACAACCTTGGTGAATCAAGAATTATTGATTACAAAGGTGAAGAGATTGTTTCTATTATGGATGGTGAAGGCATTGTTTCTGCAACTGTTTCACTTAACGAAATGTACGATTTTAGAGATAAATGCAGAGTTTTAGAGGATATAAAAAATAAGTATGAGGTGAAAGTTTTATGCAAAAAATAATAAGTATAATTTTGTCTCTTTGTTTTACTGTTTCAGCAGCTAATGCAAATAATATTGACAAAACTATCAATGATTTAAATATAAATAAAAGTGCTATTTCTGTTTCAATAAAAGATGTTCAGAATGGTAATACCGTTTACTCTTTAAATGAAAATACACCAATGGTTCCGGCTTCAACTTTGAAGTTGGTGACATCTTCTGCTGCGCTTTATACCTTAGGTAAAGATTATCAATTCTCTACAAAATTATATAAGAGTACCAATAATGATCTATATTTTAAGCTTGGTGCGGATCCATTTTTGGAATCTTCAGATTTAAGTAAATTATTGTCTGTTGCAAAATCTAAGAATATTATTTCCCCGAAACAGATTTATATCGATTCAACTCTCTTTGATGATGTTGAATGGGGGGAAGGATGGCAATGGGATGATGATTTAAATCCGTTAATGCCAAAGTTTAGTATATATAATTTGGATAGCAATTTGTTGAAATTGGTTGTAACTCCGGGGGCGAATAATTCACCGGCAACTTTGACTTTAAAGCCTTTTTATCCAATAACTTTTATGAATTTGGTAAAAACTAATAGAACGTCAGGACAAAATCATGTTTCTTTATCAAGAAATAATAGTATTGCTCCTAATATTATTAACGTTTCCGGTACTGTAGCTAAATCTCAAACCCTTAAAATTCCTGTTAATAATACAAAAATGTATTTTAAATTACGTTTGGAAGATGCTATCAGAGAACAAAAACTTGATTATTTTAAATCTCTTCAAGAAGCTAAAATGCCGGAAAATAATATTTATTTGGTTGATGAAATTAAACATGATATTCAACAAGCTCTTTCTGCAATTCTAAAACAAAGTAATAATCTTGTAGCAGAAAGTTTATTCAAAATAGCTGGTGCATGTTGGGCTGATTCTCAAGGTTCTACCGAAAATTCTTTAGCTATGCTAAATGAATATTTGAAAACCTTAAATATTAAATTTGATGACATTAAAATTGTTGATGGTAGTGGAGTTTCAAAAAACAATCTTATGACAGCAGATTTTATGTCGGATTTCTTAGTTAAAAAAGCTACAGAGGCAGATTTTGAATTATTTAAATCTGCATTACCTATTCCTGGTGAAGGAACTTTAAAGAATAGAATGTTGTATTTTAAAGGTAATCTTTCTGCTAAAACAGGAACTTTATCTGATGCTAGTGCGATTGCAGGATATATTACTTCCAGAAAAGGTAAAGTTTATGCATTTGATATTATGATTAATGATGCTAAAACTTCATCTGCTGATAAGAAGAATATTGAAGAACAAATTTTACGTCAAATTTATATAACTTACTAATATAAGGAAATGAAGAATATATGTACGAACCAGAAGTAACCATAATTACACCTACATCTAATATTGTTGAAGCTGATCTGGCTGACGATTTTAGTTTGTTAATCAATTTGTTGGATCGTCAAACTTATCCATATTTGGATCACTTGGTTATTGACAATGCTTCCACAGATGGCACAATTGAAATATTAAAAGAGTATAAAAATTCGGGTTTTATAAATTTCTATTCTGAGCCGGATAGAGGTAAGTTTGATGCCATGAATAAAGGTATTATGCGTACCAAAAGTAAGTATGTTGCATTTTTAAGTTGTGATGATTTTTATCACGATATCACTGCGATTTATGATATTGTAAATACTATGGAAGAAGAAAATGCTGATTTTTGTTTTTTCCCATCTTATTGTGTTAGTCATGAAGGCTTTGTTTTTCAATTTGTTCCTGCAATTTTGAACACTTTCCAATTAGCTCCTTGCTCTCGTCAGGCTATGTTTTTTAAAAGAAGTGTTTTGGAGCAGCTTAATTATTTTGATGATAAATTTAAAATGCTTGCAGATTATGATTTGATGATTAGATTGCTTTTAAATAATTTTAAAGGTATTTATTTTGATAGAAATATTTTGACTTATAAATTAGGACTTCAGGTTGCTAAGCATCAAGTTCAATCAGAAGCAGAATTTAGTCATATTTTCTATAAAAATTATAAAAATTTATATCCAATGTCCGATGAAGTTTTATCAAGAATGGTTAAAATTTCAGAAATGCCAAAACCATTACTGGATAAATTGGCTCTTAAATTTCCGGCAGAAGATAGACAATTATTCTTTGAAAGATATAAAAGTGCATATAACATGCGTGTAGAAGCTCTTAATAATCAAAGAGCACAAGGACGTATGGACAGATAATATTAAAATATTTGCAAAATATATTTTCGAGCATATAATTGAATTAAGATAGTTATTATATAAAAAGGTTAGGGAAAAGATGAGTGAACAAAAAATAGCTGTGTTAGGTTGCGGACTTTGGGGGCGTAATATTGTTCGTAATTTTTATAATTTAAACGCTTTGGGTATGGTTTGTGATTTGGACGATGAGAATTTGGCTAAAGTACATGAGCAATATCCGGAAGTAAAAACGACTAAAGATTTTAATGATATATTGAATAGCGAAGAAATAACAGGTGTAGTTGTTGTAACTCCGAGTCATACTCATTACAAATTTGTTAAAGCAATGCTTGAGGCAGGAAAACATGTTTATGTTGAAAAACCGATTTCTACTGTAGCTCAAGAAGCAAGAGATTTAACTGATCTTGCAGAGAGTAAAGATTTAGTTCTTATGGTAGGTCATTTACTTTTATATCATCCTGCTGTTAATAGATTAAAAATGTTGGTAGAAGAGGGTGTCTTGGGTGATATTGTTTATGCTCAAAGTGACAGACTTAATATAAACTACTTTAAAAATGACAGAAGTGTAATGTGGGATTTGGCTCCTCATGATGTTTCAATGATTAGTTATGTTCTTGGCAAAAATCCTAAACGTGTTATTTCTGCTATCGGTGCTTCATCTGATAATAACGATATTATGGACATTACTCATATCGGTATTCAAATGGAAGGTGGAGCTATTGCTCATATTTCTGATAGTTGGATTACACCAAGAAAGCATGTTCAATTACTTGTAAGAGGTACAAAAGCTACTGCAATCTTAGACGATACTGTACAAGAACATAAATTAACTATTTATGATAATTTTAAAGCCGGTACAATTGAAAATGTTCAATTGGATTATTTAGAAATTGAACCGCTAAAACTTGAATGCCAACACTTTATCAGTTGCTGTGAAACAGGTAAAAAAGCACGTTCTGATGGCGAAAATGGCTTTATTGTTGTTAGTATATTGGAAGAAGCTGAAAAGATTATGCTTGGTGATAGAGCCAAGAATTTAGATAATTTTGATTGGGCATTATCAAGATCAAAAAAATTATAGTTTATAAAAGAGGAATTATTGAAAATGGATATTAAAAATAACACTGCAAATATTGTTTCTATCTCAAGAATTTTTGTTGCTTTTGTTGCGATAGGTTTATTATTTGTACATACAACATCAGCTTATATTTGGTCTGTAGTTTTAACAATTATTGCTTTTGCGATGGATGGCGTTGATGGCTATATAGCAAGAAAATATAATCAGGCATCAGAGCTTGGTTCAGTTCTTGATATTATGGGTGATAGAATTGTTGAAGTTTCATACTGGATAGTATTTGCTGTTATGGGATGGTTAAATATTTTATTTCCAATTGTATGTGTAACAAGAGCTTTTACTACAGATAGCATAAGAAGTGTTGCTTTATCTAAAGGCATGACAGCTTTTGGTGATAAATCAATGCAATCTACTGCTTGGGGTAAATTTATTTGTGGTTCTAAGTTTATGCGAATTAGTTATGCAGTAGCAAAAGTTGCAGCTTTCATTTTATTGATTGTTGCGTATATTCCAAATATGAATTCAAATAGCGCAGGTATAGTTCGTGTTATTGCTGAAATTCTGGCATGGCTTGCAATTATCTTCTGTGTTGTTAGAGCAATTCCTGTTGTTGTAGAAAGCGGAAAGTTGTTTGATAATGGCAAAGCTTAATATTGTATTATATGAACCGGAAATTCCTCAAAATACGGGTAACATCGCGCGTCTTTGTGCATGTTGTGGTGCGAGTCTATATCTCGTAGGAAAATTAGGCTTTTCTTTGTCCAGTAAGTATACTAAACGAGCAGGATTAGATTATTGGGAAAGTGTAGATTTACATAAACTGGATTCTATGGAACAGTTGTATAATGAAAATCCTGATGGAACGTTTTATTATTTAACAACAAAAACAGATAAACTATACACAGATATAGAATTTAAAGATGGTGATTTCATTGTGTTTGGTCCGGAAACTAGAGGTTTGCCTGATAAATATGTCAAAGATTCTCATGCGAGGACTATACCTATGAAAGAAGGTCAACGTAGTTTAAATCTATCAAATTCAGTTGCTATAGTAGCTTACGAGGCAATAAGACAAAATGGAATATAAACTTCCTGAACGTTTTGAGAATTCTAATAAATCAACTTATGGTAAAGTTTTAAATATTGCTGGTTCTGATTATATGTCAGGAGCAGCATATTTGTCCAGTGTTTCGGCATTAAAAGTTGGGTGTGGTTATTGCTATTTGTGTTCAACTGAACGAGTAATTGATGCTGTAGCGGCTCAAACTCAAAATATTGTTTTTTTACCTTATGATAATTTTGAAAAATTTTTAAAATTTACCCCGCCGGATGTTGTATCTATAGGATGTGGTTTATCTCAAGACTCTCAAGCTGTCGAAATTTTTAATAAATTTTTGAATAATGTATCGAATGAAATTCCGGTAATTATTGATGCTGATGGCTTAAATATTATATCTAAAAATTCAGAACTTTTTATATCAAAAGGTTTTAAACATTGTGTCTTTACTCCGCATCCAAAAGAAGCTGCAAGACTTTTGGGATGTTCTTTAGAAAATGTTTTACTTGATGTAGAAGCTTCCGCATTTAAAATTTCTGAAATTTACAAGTGTATTACTGTTTTAAAAACTCATAAAACAATTGTAACTGCACCTGACGGTAAAAAATATATTAATACTACAGGAAATAATTGTTTAGCAAAAGCAGGTTCAGGAGATGTTCTTACTGGCATGATTACGGGATTAACTGCACAATCTAAAGATTTATTTGAAGCTTCAGTATTAGGAGCTTATGCTCACGGTTTGTGTGGAGATTTTGCAAAGGAAAAGCTTACCGAATATTCAGTTATGGCTGAAGATTTGATAAGCTATATTCCTAATGCATTTAAATATATTCTAGATTAAAATTGAGAATATTTAAGTTTATATGCAAGTTTATGTTGTCTTTTATTAAACTCGGATATTGAGTGTAGTTGATGTATAAGGTGAAAAATATTCTGCAGATTTAGGTTTAGCTAGGGATGCTTTTTTAGTTGCGTTTAATGCATCTCTGCGAAGATATCCTTCAATAACTACTTCTTCTTTTTTTTCTGCATCTTTTTCAACCTTTGCTGCAGCTTTTTCAATCTTTGCTGCAATTTTTTCTACTTTTGGGGCAACTTTTGTTGATATTGGTGCTAAAAACATTTTAAATTCTCCTTTTTTGTTTTTTTTTATTATTACTTCTACTATTAAATATCTTGATATTTTTAATTAAATAGCCCAAGAGGATAGTATTTAATTTACTCTCTCCTCTTGGGCTATTAATACTTTCTTATTATTGTTTAAATTTTAACTTTCGATTTGTTCCATAATTTCAAATGGCTTTTCTACAACTTTTGCAGTTTCATCATTTGAAAGAATACCTCTTTTTAGTTCTGTGAAACTAGCTCTTTTTGAACTAAATTTCTTTTTAAGGAATTCATAAGCAACCTTCGGATCACATTTTGTACCGCAAGTAAATAGGTCTACTGCAGCATATCCAAGTTCAGGCCAAGTATGAATAGCCAAATGACTTTCGGCAATAATTACAACACCTGATACTCCATATGGGCTAAACATATGAAAACATTTCTGTACAATAGTTGCTCCACACTCTAAAGCAGAGTCAATCATATATTTTTCAACTTTGTCGATACTGTTTAAAGTATTCGGATCACATTCAAAGAATTCAGCTAAAACATGTTGACCTAAATGTCTCTCAGTTTGTTCTGAATTGCTTTGTAACATGTCTAAATGTGTATCTGTCAATTTGCGTAT